>JAIOXV010000163.1 GCA_021741465.1 Paracoccaceae bacterium | reverse complement strand
CGCCCGAAGCAATGCGGTTCAGCGCCCCTGCAGGCGCACCGGGGTTGGTGGCAACCGTGAAGGTCACCGCATCCACCCCTTCGGGGCCGGCATCGCCAGCGGTGATTTCGGTGGTGAAAATCGCACGTTCCATCTTCAGCGGGGCAAGCTCTGCCGCCATGGCCAGATCCAGCCTTTTGGCCGCTGCGCGCCGGGCCAAGGTCAGGGCCCCGGCTTCGCGGGCATAGGCGGCGTCTGCCTCGGCCACGGATTTCTCCAGCTTGGCAAGGCCCGCAGCCCCCCCGTCGATGGCCTGCAACCGCGCCCGCAGGCTTTCGGCAAAGCCGCCAAGTTCATCGGGCAGGACGTTGTGTTTGCGCGCAAGCGCACGAATGGCGAAAAGCCGTTCTTCCAGCGCTTCCAACTCTGCGGGGTTGAAATCAAGCCCGCGCAGCGCGTCTTCCACCCCATCGCTGGCCTCGCCCAATTCGATCAGCGCGCGGTTCAATGCGACAATGCCGCGGTCCAACTGGCCCGCAGCCTTTTCAGAGGCATCTTCCAGCCAGCGCAGCGCATCGCGCATGGCACCTTCTGCGGTTTGCGACAGCGCGCCATGGGCGCGGCCAATGTCGGCGCGAATACGTTCGGCCCCTTGCATCAGGCGGCGGCGGGCGTCCAGCGTGGCCTCTTCGCCGGGCAAAGGGTTCAGCTTGTCCAACTCTGTGACGGCATGGCGCAGGAAGTCTTCTTCAACCTGTGCCCGCTCCAGCGCAGCGCGGGCGGCGGACAGGGCATCGCGCGCCTGGGATCTGGCGCGCCAGGCCGCGCGCAGGGGCGCGGTATCAACCCCGGCAAAGCTGTCCAGAAGGGTGCGGTGGCCACGCGGGTTCAAAAGGCCCCGGTCATCATGCTGGCCGTGCAATTCCACCAATGTGTCGCCAAGATCGCGCAACACCTCGCCCGAAACACGGCGATCGTTGATCCAGGCTGTCTTGCGGCCATCGGCTGCGTTGACCCGGCGCAAAATAACCTCGCCGTCCTCGGCAGACATCCCGGCATCGTCAAGAACCTTGTGGCCCGGGTGGCCCGACGGCAGATCAAACACCGCAACAACCTCGCCCTGCGATGCCCCCATGCGGACAAGATCGGCCCGACCCCGCCACCCCAGGACAAAGCCTAAGGCATCCAGCAAGATCGACTTGCCTGCCCCGGTTTCACCCGTCAGCACATTCAGGCCCGGCCCCAAGGCCAGTGAGAGCCGATCAATGATCAGCACATCGCGAATATCAAGACTGCGCAGCATCTGGGTCCTGTCGGGTGGGCAGACTGCCCACCATGCCTTACAACCACTCGCCCTTGATCATCTGCCGATAGATCGTGGCCAGCCAACTTTTGCCCTTGGCTTCAGGGGCAAGACCCTTGCCCTTAAGCAGGCGGAAGCTGTCATCATAGAAGGGGCTGGACTGATAGTTATAGCCCAGGATGGCAGCGGCAGTTTGGGCTTCGTCTTCAAGCCCAAGGGCCAGATAGGCCTCGACCAGACGATGCAGAGCTTCGGCGGTGTGGGTCGTGGTCTGGAAGTCCTGCACCACAACCTTGAAGCGGTTGATCGCGGCGGTGTAGTTCTTGCGCTTGAGATAGTAGCGCCCGATTTCCATTTCCTTGCCGGCAAGGTGATCGAAGGCCATATCGAACTTCATCATCGCAGACTTGGAATATTCGCTGTCGGGATAGCGTTCGATCACGGTGCGCAAAGATTGCAGCGCCTGGAAGGTCAGGCCCTGATCGCGGCCGACCTCGTCGATTTCATCATAATAGGACAGCGCCATCAGATAGCTGGCATAGGCCGCGTCTTCATCACCGGGGTAAAAATCAAGATAGCGCTGTGCGGCGATGCGGGCCTTTTCATATTCCTTGGACTTGTGCAGCACAAAGGCCTGCATGATAAGACCGCGCTTGGCCCATTCGGTATAAGGGTAAAGGCGTTCAACCTCTGCGAAATAGCGCAGGCTGTCGCCCGGTTTACGCGCCGTTTCCAAGATCAGTTCGCCGCGCTTGTAAATTTCTTCGGGCGGAACGTCATCAAGCGATGCGTCCTTCTTGGATTTCAGTCCGCCCCCACAGGCAGCAAGCGAGCCGGCAAGAAGCGCCATGCACATTCCCCGCCCCACCACCTTGAAGAAATCGCCTGCCATCTTACGCATATCCTGTGTTCGCTGCATGCAACACTACCAAATCAAGCCGGAGTGTCGGCTTTCGATCTTGTCGTAGCACAGAAAAATCCGGGGCGCAAAATGGCTTTCGCTGCTGCGGGGCATTGATTTCAGGCAGAAACAGGCAGATCGGCCCGATGAACCCCCACGCCGGGCAATTTGCCGCTGGCAAGGCCAACACAATCATGGGTGCGCCAGGCCGATGGATCGGCGAAAAGTGCCCGCAACAAACGGTTCGTCAGGGCATGCCCGGCCCGAATGCCGGTGTAACGGCCAAGGATCGGCCCACCGGCCAGCGCAAGATCGCCCAGCGCATCCAGCATCTTGTGGCGCACCGGTTCATCGGCGTGGCGCAGACCGCCCGGTGACAGAACCTTGTCGCCCTCGAACACGACCGCGTTTTCCAGCGTGCCGCCCAAGGCCAGCCCACGTTCGCGCATCGCCAGAACTTCGACATTGCGGCAAAATGTGCGGCTGTCGGACAGTTCGCGAACGAAGGCCCCATTGGCCATGTTCAGGACCTTTTCCTGACGCCCGATTGCGGCATCGGAAAACTCGATGCGAAAATCAATTTCCAGCATGTCAGAAGGTTCAAGCCGGGCCACAGCCTCGCCATCGCGAACCTCGACCGGTTTCAGAACCTTGATCGCCCGCACCGGCGCGGTTTGGGCAACGACGCCCGCATCCAGAATTGCGCCGACAAAAGGCGCGGCCGAACCATCAAGGATCGGCACTTCGGGGCCATCAATGTCGATCAGCGCGTTGTGAACGGCCGAACCGGCAAGGGCCGCCATAAGATGTTCGATGGTAGACACCGAGGTGCCCGCGGCATTGGCCACCAGCGTGCAAAGACGCGACGGCACGACCGCATCCCAGCGCGCAGGAACAAAAGCTGCTTTGCCCTGCAGATCGCTTCGACGAAACCAGATGCCATGATCTTCCCCGGCGGGATGCACCACCATGGTCACCGGCGCACCCGAGTGCAGACCGACGCCCGTGAAGGTAACCGAACGGACAAGCGTATTTTGCACTGATACCAGCCCCATGATGCGAGGGCGCCGATGCCCCCGTCTTGCTGACCCTAGCTATGACTAAGAAGCATTTATCTCAATTCACAGTTTGTGACGGTTTGTGACAGGGTCAGCCATAATCAAGATCTTGATATAAAAAGAAAAAGCCCGGCTTAAACCGGGCTTTGAAACATCTGTTACAACCGACTCAGTTGGCCTGGCGGCGCAGGAAAGCCGGAATCTCGATCCGGTCCTGATCTGAAGAATGCTCCGGCTCATCGTCATAGGCTGTGACGGGGGGCTGGGCACGCGCGCCACCGCGGGCTTCTGGCGAAGGATCGGACTGCAAGCCACCCGCCATGCGGCTGATAAGACCACCGATGCCAAAGCGCGGGCGGCTTTCGGGTTCCTTTTGCGCCGGGGCTGCGGGCCGTGCGGCCTGCGGCTGAGCCATTGCAGGCCGTTGCGCGTTGTACTGACCAGGGGACGCCTTTGAGACGGCGACCTCCAGCCGCTTGATAGCTTCAGCCGAAGGCACGCCGGGCTGGCGCGGGGTTGGTGCGACAAAGTTCATCGCGTCGGCGTCCAGTGCCGATGTGCTTGTCTGACGCATTGCTCTGGGCTGGGCGGCAGGCGCTGCTTGCGGCCGGTAAGCCGGCGGCGGCAGATCGTTTTCAAGCAGCTCTTCCGGTTCCATCGCGTAATCGGGCTCAGCTTCTGCGGTGTCGAAAAGCGACGGCTCGGGCGTGGGCATCCGGGCCTCGGGCTGCGGCTGTGGTGCTGCAGCCGGGGTTGCCACCGGCGAGACGGTCAGCGTCATCGGCGCCTCACGCTTGGGTTCCGGGGCGGCAAAGCTGGGCGACAGCGGCTCGGACATCTTGCGGCGCGTCACGGGCATTTCGCCCTTGGCTTGGGTCACATCGATACCGGTTGCCACGACCGACACGCGGATCGTGCCTTCCATCGTGGTGTCCTGCGTGCTGCCGTCGATGATATTGGCGTGGGGTTCAACTTTTTCGCGCATGATATTCGCGACTTCGTCCAATTCGAACAGCGTCTGCTCATAGCCGCCGGTGATGTTGATAAGCACGCCCTTGGCGCCGTGCAGGCTGATTTCGTCCAGAAGCGGGTTGGCAATGGCTTTTTCGGCCGCCTGAACCGCGCGATCATCGCCCGATGCTTCGCCCGTGCCCATCATCGCCTTGCCCATTTCATCCATCACAGCGCGAACGTCGGCAAAGTCGAGGTTGATAAGACCGGGGCGAACCATCAAATCGGTCACGCCTTTTACACCTTGATACAGCACGTCATCGGCCATGGCGAAGGCTTCGGTAAAAGTCGTGCGCTCATTTGCCAGACGGAACAGGTTCTGGTTCGGAATGATGATAAGCGTATCGACAACTTTTTGCAGCGCGGCAATGCCCTCTTCGGCCTGCTTCATGCGCTTGTTGCCCTCAAACTGGAACGGCTTGGTGACAACGCCCACGGTCAGAACGCCCAACTCGCGTGCGGCCTGCGCGATGATCGGGGCCGCACCCGTGCCGGTGCCGCCGCCCATACCGGCGGTGATGAAGCACATGTGCGCGCCTGCCAGATGGTCAACGATTTCTTCAATGGTTTCTTCTGCAGCGGCGGCCCCGACTTGCGGACGCGCACCTGCACCCAAACCTTCGGTAACCTTCACGCCCATCTGGATGCGCGCATCGGCCCGCGATTGCTGCAACGCCTGAGCGTCGGTGTTCGCGACAACGAACTCGACCCCTTCAAGCTGCTGCTCAATCATGTTGTTGACAGCGTTGCCGCCGGCCCCACCAACGCCAAACACTGTGATACGGGGCTTCAGCTCTTCACGAGCGTCATTCATGATCAGGTTCAATGCCATATCTCTGTCCGCCTGTTTTTTATGAGCGGTGCTCGCCGCCAGTTGCCGTTACGGTCTGCTAAAACCCTGTCCCGGGGCCAAGACTGCCGATTTATCCACGATTCTATCCACAACCCACGCCTAGGTCACGCGAAAAACGCGCGGACCCACAAAATATAGGCAGAAATGTGGCCGACTTAGCGGGATATTGCCGGTCCCGCTTCATATTGCGTATCACCAGTTGTCTTTGAACCATCTGAAGGCCCTTTTAAGGGAACGGGCGGGGTATCTGTCGGCGGGAATATCGAAATCCCACCATTCGTCCTGGGGGTGGGCGGCGAAAAGGCACAGGCCCACGGCGCTGGAAAACGCCGGGCCCGTGGCCGCCTGCGGCAAGCCCTGCACGCGCAAGGGGCGGCCCATGCGAACCCGCGTGCCCAAGATGCGGCTGGCCAGTCCATCAAGGCCGGGAATCTGGCTGGCACCGCCGGTCAGAACGATCTGCTGGCTGGGCAGCGTGTCAAAGCCCGCAACATCCAAACGGGCGCGGACCTCTTCCAGAATTTCCTCAACCCGCGGCCGCATGATGCCGATCATCTCGGTCCGGCTGACCTGACGGCGATCCTTTTCCCAATCGCCACTGTCGCCGCCCATGTCGATCATTTCACGGTCATCCATGCCGGTGGCGTGCACGCCGCCATGCTTGGTCTTGATCCGTTCCGCCACCGCCATCGGCACCCGCAGGCCTTTTGAGATGTCAGACGTTACATGATCGCCACCCATACGCACGGAATCGGCGAAAATCATGTGCTTTTTCATGAAGATAGAGATGCCGGTTGAACCGCCGCCCATATCGATACAGGCCGAGCCCAATTCCTGTTCGTCTTCCACAAGGCTCGAAATCGCCGCCACATAGGAAGAAGAGGCAATCCCCGCCAGTTCCAGATCGCAGCGCTTGATGCAGTAAAGCAGGTTTTGCACCACGCTGGCATCGACCGACAGCAGATGCAGATCGCAGGTCAGCCGGTTGCCCATCTGCCCCCGCGGATCGCCCAGACC
>JAIOXV010000162.1 GCA_021741465.1 Paracoccaceae bacterium | reverse complement strand
CCTCGGCCTCGGCCTGTTTTTCCAGCCTGCGGTCGGCGGGCATCGACGCCATCCAGTCAGACAAACGGGCATAGGGCGCGCGCACCTGACCGCCGTCGAACATCTCGTTGAAATAGCTGGTCATCGCCTGCCCCTTTCGTCGGACTTGGGTCCAGTAAAGGCGGGGGCCGGGAAGAGGTAAAGCGCTTCCCCTGCGCAAGCTGCATTTTCCCCGTCACTTGCACAAAAAACAGGCATATGCACCTGCCCCTTGCCGTCCCCCCCCGCCAGACCCTAGATGTGGACAAAGAGATATGAGGTTTTCCATGCACCCCCTGCCCCGTCTTGGCCAAAAGCGCCCGGTTTTCGATGCCCGCTCTGGGTCCAACTCTTTCGGTGATCTGCCCGAATGGAATCTGACAGATCTTTACCCCAGCCCCGATGCGCCCGAAGTGGAACGCGATATGGCCTGGGTCGAAGACGAAACCGCCCGCTTCGAGGCCGCCTACAAGGGCAAACTTGCAAGCCTTGATGCCGCAGCCATGCTGGCGTGCGTTCATTCCTATGAGGCGATCGACGTGACCGCAGGGCGGCTGATGTCTTACGCCGGCCTGCGCTATTATCAAAACACCATGGATTCTGAACGCGCCAAGTTCATGGCCGATGCCCAGGATCGCATCACCAACGCCACCACTGCGCTGGTGTTCTTTTCTTTGGAATTCAACCGCTTGGAAGACGATCTTCTGAACCGGCTGATGGCCGAAAATGCAGATCTTGCGCGCTATAAACCGGTTTTCGACCGCATGCGCACCATGCGCCCGCACCAATTGTCCGACGAATTGGAAACCTATCTGCACGATGCAAGTGTGGTCGGGGCCTCGGCGTGGAACAAGCTTTTTGACGAAACCATGGCCGGGCTGATGTTTTCGGTTCAAGGCGAAGAAGATGAGCTGAACCTTGAAGCCACGCTGAACCTTCTGACCGATGCCGACCGCAGCAAGCGCGAGGCGGCGGCGCGGGCATTGGCGGCTGTCTTTGACAAATACATCAAGCTTTTTTCGCGTGTTCACAACACCTTGGCCAAGGAAAAGGAAATTGATGACCGCTGGCGCAAGATGCCGTCTGCCCAGCATGCCCGCCATCTGGCCAACCATGTCGAACCCGAGGTGGTCGAAGCGCTGCGCAATGCCGTGGTCGCGGCCTACCCCAAGCTTTCGCATCGCTATTACCGGCTGAAGGCAAAATGGCTTGGGCTGGACCGGCTGCAGGTGTGGGACCGCAACGCGCCCTTGAACCTTGAACCGGCGAAAACCGTCGGCTGGGCCGAGGCAACCGATATGGTGCTGTCGGCCTATGGCGCGTTTGATCCGGAGATGGCCCGCATCGCCAAGCCTTTCTTCACCGATGGCTGGATTGACGCCGGCGTCAAACCCGGCAAGGCACCTGGGGCCTTTGCCCACCCGACAGTGACCACGGTGCACCCCTATGTCATGCTGAACTATCTTGGCAAACCCCGCGATGTGATGACCTTGGCGCATGAGCTGGGCCACGGCGTGCATCAGGTTCTGGCCGCCGGACAGGGCGAACTTTTGTCCTCCACCCCGCTGACCTTGGCCGAAACAGCCAGCGTTTTTGGCGAGATGCTGACCTTCCGCCGCCTTCTCGACAATGCCAAGACCAAGGCCGAGAAGAAAACCCTGCTGGCGGGCAAGGTTGAAGACATGATCAACACGGTGGTCCGCCAGATCGCGTTTTATGATTTCGAATGCAAACTCCACGCCGCGCGCCGCGAAGGGGAACTGACGCCCGACGACATCAACGCGCTGTGGATGAGCGTTCAGGCCCAGTCTTTGGGCGATGCCTTTGATTTCATGGACGGTTATGAAACCTTCTGGGCCTATATCCCGCATTTCGTTCACTCGCCCTTCTACGTCTATGCCTATGCCTTTGGCGACGGGCTGGTGAACGCGCTTTACGCCGCTTACGAAGGCGGCCTGCCAGATTTCGAAACCAAGTATTTCGACATGCTGAAGGCAGGCGGATCAAAGCACCACAAAGAGCTTTTGGCGCCCTTTGGGCTGGATGCCAGCGATCCGAAGTTCTGGGACAAGGGCCTGTCGATGATCGCAGGCTTCATCGACGAGTTGGAGGCGATGGAGGACTAAGGCGCGCAGCCAAGGTTTTGCTTGCCGCCACCAGCGGCATCAGCCACCACCGGCATCAGCCCGCAAAGCCCATGCCACGCAGTTTTTCCAACACCCGCGCCCCGAAATCGGGGGCGCGGGGGTCATGGCACATCCGCCCGTAATACCAGCCGATATAGGCGCGATAGGGCCATTTGCCCGCAGCCACCCGCGCCTCGGCCCGCGCCAGCCCCGCCCCAATGTCGCGGCGCTGGCGCACCGTTTCGCAGATGTGGTGAAAATCGGTCTCGCCACACAGAACCACGGGTTTTTCGTGCAGCATCGCTTCAATCCCCACCGCGGAATTGATGGTGACCACCACATCAGCCGCATCCAGCAAGTCATGGATATTGCCTATGAAAATCTGCAATCGGGAAGATTTTCGCGCCGCCTGCGTCAGCCAGTTCAGCGTGTCGACGTTCTTTTCCTTGGGGTGGGGCTTGACCACCACCGGGCGCGGATCGTTCTGTTCCAACAGGCCCTTCAGCATATGGCGAAAGGTCACATGGCAGGTCTCGCCCACATCGCGGTTGTCTTCGGTTTGCAAAAAGACCGCGATGCAGCCCTTGGGCGCGGGCTGCATGTCCTGCGGCTGTTCGTAATGCGATTTGCGGCCCCCCACCATGCGGGCGCGAATTTCATCAAAGATCGCGGCATCCCAGGCCGGATCGGGGCCGGGGGTGAAATTCTGGGCCGCAATCGATGAAAACAGCCGAAACCCCCAAGGATCCAGCGTAAAGAACGGCTCGATATAGGCTTTGCCCGCGTTCAACACGCGGGGGTGGCGGATGCGGGCGTGGTGGACAATGTGAAAGCCCGCGTCGCCTTCGATCCGCGCCATGGTCTGATCGGGGTCAAGCGTCACCACCTGAACCGAAACACCAAGGCCCCGCAGCGCCTCGGCCAATGTCCCGTAGAACTGCCGCATCGCCCAGGCGCGCGACCGGATGGCCTCGGGCACATGCAGGGTGACGCGGCCTTGGGTCACAGCGTGACGTCCACCGCCTCGCGGTAGGCCCAATCAATCATCGCCTGCGTGCCCTTGGCGTTTTCCAGCGTCCAGGCGAAAGCGGCGCCTTCGCGCACCGAACGGCCAAAGGCTTCGACCTGCAACTGGTACTGGTTCACCGTGGGGAAGCGTTCGATCAGCGTGCGGTTCGCCCCCTGATGCAACTCGATCTCGGCCAGATCATGGACATTGGCGTTGAACGGCCCGCCTTCCAGCCGGATCATGCCCTTGTCGCCCTGAAATGTCACAACCTGCCGGTTATAGGCGCGCATGGTGGTCATGGAGTTATAGGTAAAGCGGCCCTTGGGGCCCTGCATCGTGGTTGCGACCTGCGCCCAGATCTCGACCCCATTTTCGCGGATCACCCGCGCCGAAAGATCAACCGGTTCCGCCCCGGTGACAAAGCGGGCCGACCCAAAGGTGTAAACCCCGATATCGCGCAGCGAGCCACCGCCCGTATCGGGGCGGTTGCGGATGTTGGTCTTGTCGTCCAGATAAAAGGAAAACTGCGCATCAACATGGCGCAGCGTGCCAATCTCGCCCGCGGCAAGCCATTCCTTGGCCCGCAGCCATTGCGGATGATGCACGATCATATAGGCCTCGGCCGCCACCAACCCGGATGCATCGCGTGCCGCAATCAGGGCGTCGATCTCGTCGGCTTGCATGGCGATGGGCTTTTCAGTCAGCACATGTTTGCCCGTGGCAAGCGCCTTCAAGGTCCATTCGACATGCAGATGGTTGGGCAGGGGAATGTAGATCACATCCACCCCCGGATCATCCAAAAGCGCCTCATAGCGCGTCACGTGCCGGGCGCCGGGCGCATAGGCCTGAAAGGCCGCCACCTTTTGCGGACTGGACGAGGCAACCGCCACCAACTCGGCGCCTGCAGCGGCATGAATGGCCGGGCCCATCCGGTTCAGCGCAAAATTCGACGCCCCGAGAATGCCCCATCTGACGGTTTTCATGGCCCTGCCCTCCTGCTTTCGCCGCTCAACCTAGGTGAGCGTTGGGCGCAAGACAACTAGCCGCGCTTCAACAGCGCACGTGCAAAGGCGAAAAGCAAAACCAGCGTATAGCCAAGCGAAACCGCCGACAGAACCGCCCAAGGATAGCGCAGCAACAAAACCACCAGCGCGATGGCGGCAATCACCACCAGCGCCGCGCGATCGGTTGGAACCCGCACCGATTTCAACGAAGGCGTCGGCAGCTTCGAGATCATCAGCAAACCGACCAGCACCAGCCAGCCTGCCAGCACCGGCCACGGCGCCGGGGGCCATTCGGGAAATTGCCAGGCGATGTACAAAGGGGCCATGGCCAGCAGCGCCCCCGCAGGCGACGGCACGCCCTGAAACTTGCCCAGCCGGGCAAGGCCTGCTGCCACCTCGTTGCCGATGTTGAACCGCGCGAGGCGCAAGACCGTGCACACCACATAGATCAAGACCGCGCCCCAGGCAAAATCATTGCCGCCGGGAAAGGCCCAGTAATACATCAAAAAGCCCGGAGCGACGCCGAAGTTCAGAAAATCGGCCAGGGAATCCAGTTCCGCCCCAAGCGGGCTTTCGCTTTTCAAAAAGCGGGCAAGACGGCCGTCCAGCCCATCCAGAACCGCCGCCAGCAAGATCATCACGACCGCCGCCCAGAAAGAGCCCGCCGCCGAAAACCGGATCGAGGCAAGGCCTGCACAGAGCGCGCCCACCGTCATCATATTCGGCAAAAGCTGCACGAGTGACATGTCACGGCGCGCGCCGGGCCAGCGCTTCAGGCCGGGCTTTTCATCGGAATCGGGGGGCAGCGCGCCCATCTTACTCGCTCCGCGCCAGACGCTGCGGCAAGGCGCGCGTCATGTCGGCAATCACGGTTTCGCCGGCCACCATGGTTTGGCCCAGCGCCACTTGTGGCTCCACCCCGTCGGGCAGGTAAACGTCAAGACGCGAGCCAAAGCGGATAAGACCAAAGCGGTCGCCCATTCGCAGGGTCTGGCCCACGCGGGTAAAACAGACGATGCGTCGCGCCACCAGACCCGCGATCTGCACCACCGCCACCTTGCGCCCGTCTTGGGTGCGAATGGCCAGCGAATTGCGTTCGTTATCGGCGCTGGCCTTATCCAGCGAGGCATTCAGAAACTTGCCGGGACGATAGGCGATGGCGTCGATCTGGCCTGCAACCGGCATGCGGTTCACATGGCAGTTGAAGACATTCATGAAAACCGAGACCCGCAACAAGGCTTCGGGGCCCATGCCCAACTCTTCAGGCGGCACGGCGTGTTCAATCAGCGAGATCACCCCATCGGCGGGCGAAACGATCAGCCCCTCATCCAGCGGCACCGAGCGGATCGGGTCGCGAAAGAAGTAATAGCACCAGATGGTCAGCCCCAGCCCGGCCCAGCCCAATGGCTGCCACAGCCAAAACAGCACAGCCGTCACCGCGCCGAAAATGGCGACGAAACGCCAGCCTTCGGGGTGCATGGGTTTGATGAAAGTATCAAGCATGTTCATTGATAAGGACCTCATATTTCACGGGCGGTCCTAACGGCAATGGGCGCGCGGGGCAAGGAAAACCCCGCGCGCATTGCTTAGGAGGGCACCGTCATGCCCTTGCCCTTTGCCAGTTCTCGCATCCGCGCCTGCAGCTTTTCAAATGCCCGCACTTCGATTTGGCGGATCCGCTCGCGGCTGACGCCATAGCTGGCTGACAGGTCTTCCAGCGTCACCGGGTCTTCTGACAGGCGGCGCTTGACCAGAACATCGCGTTCGCGGTCGTTCAGCGCATCCATCGCCTTGGTCAAAAGCGAAAGGCGAATGTCCATTTCGTCTTTTTCGGCATAGGCACCGGCCTGATCGCTGTCTTCATCCTCCAGCCAATCCTGCCACTGGCTGCCGCCTTCGCCGTCATTGCCGACCTGCACGTTCAAACTGGCATCCGACCCGGCAAGCCGGCGGTTCATGTCAATGACTTCCT
>JAIOXV010000161.1 GCA_021741465.1 Paracoccaceae bacterium | reverse complement strand
AAGCAGCTCATGCGGGAAGGACAGCGCATGGGCAAGGTGCAGCCGGAGCAGGGTGTGGGTGGCCTCCCAGTCGGCATTTTCATCGACGATGTAATGCACATAGTCGCGCGCCTCTTTCTCGGTCGGGCGGCAAACGACATGGCTGAAGGTCAACACGCCCACGTCGCGCTTTTTGGCCTGCGCCTGGGCTTTCAGGGCGGCGATTTCCTCTTTCGACCGGGCCAGATCGATGGCCGGGGTGAACAGGAAGTTGGCATTGTCGGTGGCAAATTCGCGCCCCTGAGGGCTGCCTGCGGCGTTGATGACGGGGACCGTGCCGCGGATCGGCGCGGGGTCGCCCTTCAGCCCTTTGATGTTCTTGAAATACTTGCCATCCCAGTCGAAATGGGTGTCGCTGGCCCAAAGCTTGCGGATCAGGTCATACCATTCTTGCGCATAGCCATAGCGCGATTCATGGTCATCGGGCAGCGACAAGCCAAGTGCTTCGTATTCCGGCTTGTTCCAGCCCGCCACGATGTTCAGCCCGGCGCGGCCATGGCCGATCTGGTCGATTGTGGCGATCTGTTTGGCCACGATAACCGGGTGGTTGGCCGCGGCGTGGATGGTGGCAAAGACCGAAATATCCTTGGTCGCCGCCAGCAAGCCCGCAGCCCAGGTCATGGTTTCAAGCACGCCACCATGAAAATCGGTCGGCCCGCCATAGCCGATCCAGCGCGCGATCGGCAGCATGAAATCAATACCTGCTTCATCCAGCAATTTGGCCAGCGCAAGGTTGTTGTCCCAGCTGTTGACCCAACGCTCCTTGGCTTGGGTCGGGGTCATGCCCGAAGAGCAATTGGTGGAAAAGGTGCCCAGCTTGAAGCCGCCGGAGAGCATCCGGTTCTGTGTCATGGTCAGGATCCTGTTGGTTGAGGTTTGATTTTATTTTATGATTGAAAGTCTATCTTAAATTCGCATTGCGTCAACGGTTTTGCCAAGGCAGGTTGGCACGGCAGGAAGGGGTCCCAGCATGGCCAGGAAAATCGTTCAAACTCAAACAAATACGGCAGATGCGTCATTGGACCGGCGCTGGCACCTTGCCCAATCGGCAACCGAAGTGGACACGACCGAACTGGAATTTGCCCTCATGCGCGCATTTGAAGGATTCGGTCGTTGGCAATCGGAATGTCTGGCCTCGGTGTGCGACCTGGCGGCAACCGGGCCGGAAAACGCGTTGCTGCATATCATTCGTATGAACAACCGGCCAAAATCTCTGAAGGAGATCGCCCGGCTGATGAACCGCGATGACGTGCCGAATATCCAGTACAGCTTGCGCAAACTTTTGGGGGCGGGTCTGGTGGCCCGGCAGGGGGCGGGGCGGTCTGGCGTGACCTATGACTGCACCGAAGAAGGGCGGCGGGTGACTGATGACTATGCCGTGCTGCGCCGCAAGCTGCTTTTGGCCGAGATTGCCGATGTGCCGGGCTTTGCCACGCGGCTTGCAGAGGCAAGCCGCACGCTGAACCTGTTGTCGGGCATCTACGAAGAGGTGGCGCGCGTGGCTGCGACCCACCGGCGCAGCTAGGGGCGCTTAGCCCCGCAACAGCGCGCCCAAGGCCCTGCGCAATTGCGCCAGCCCCTCATCGGTTGTGATGATTCCGGGCGAAAGGCGCAGGGTTTGGCTGCGATTATCGGTGGTGATGCCTTTGGCGCGCAGCGCGGCGACAATCTCACCCGCAGGGTGGCTGTCGGGAAGGCGCAGCATGACCGATCCACCACGTTTTGCCACATCTCGCGGGGTGACGGGGGCAAGGCCCAGATCATCGGCCATGGCAAAAAGCCCGGCAGTCAGGTGGCGATTATGGGCCAAAAGCGCGCGGTGGTCTTGGGCGGCATGCCAATCCATCGCAGGCAGGCTGGCCAGCGCGGCCATGCAACCCGGCGTGCCGTTGTCAAAACGGCGGATATCCTTGGCATAGGAAAAACGGCTGATGTCCCAGTTGAAGGGGTTTTCCTGTGAAAACCAGCCGCGAAGTTCGGGTTGCAGCGCCGGTATCAACCGGAGGGATACGTAAAGGATCCCCGCGCCGGGCGTGCCGCACATCCATTTCAGGCTGGTGGTGATGGCAAAGTCCACCTCGGGCGCGAAAACGTCAAACGGCAAAAGACCCGCGCCTTGGGTTATGTCGACACCGATCAGGCTGCCCATGCGGCGGCCATGGGCCACCAGGGCCGGCAGGTCGATGCGATGTGACGTGGTGGACGACACCCAAGTCAGCAGTGCAAGCCCAACATCCGGCGTCCAGGCGTCAAGGAAATCTTCATCCTCGACATGCGCCGCACCTTGCCGCAAGGCCACGGTTTTCAAGCCAAACCCGTATTTTTCGGCCATGCCCTGCAGCAGGAAATGGTTTGACGGAAAGCAATCGGCTCCGACCAGAACTGTACGTCCGTGCAGATGGCCCTTGGGCAAGGATTGCAGCAGGCTGTGGAAGGCGGAGGTCACGTTTTCAAACGTTGTCACTGTGTCCGGCCCGGCATTCAGGATTGCACGCCAGCGGTCGATGAAACGGCCCCGCAAGGGCAGGACATAGCCCCATTGGCTGTCATCATGTCTGGCCCAAACCTGCGCGAAATCGGTCAGGGCGCGGGCAAGATCGGCCTCTTTGCCCGGATACATGCCGATGGAGTGATACAGGAAGTAAGCGTCAGACATCAGGCCAATCCGGGGGCTGGGGTGTATCGGGGCTTGATCGCATCCGGCGCCGCTGCCTGCAAGGTGGCAAGCGTGGCCAGCACGTTTTCGCAACCGTGCCGCGCCAAGGCCTCGAATGGCCCGCGCGGAAAGTTGAGACCAAGCTTCATCGCGGTGTCGATGCCTTCAGCGGTGGTGCCGCCTTCGGACAACAGCCAATGCGCCTCGTTGATAAGGGTGGCCTCGATCCGCAGGGCGATTGCCGCTGCATCATCCGGGGCAGGCCCGGGCGGGGCGGGGTAAAGAAAACCCCGTCCGGACTTGCGGCCAAGATCGCCCTTGGCCACCTGTTCGGACAGCGCAGCAAAGACATGATAGCGCGGATGATTTCCCATGGCGGCATACATGCCGGCAGTGGCGGCAAGGTTGATATCGGCCCCGATCAGGTCGATCAGCGACAGGGGGCCAAGCCGGTAACCGGCACTCAGCATCGCGGCGTCAATCTCGCTTGGGCTGCGCCCTTCGGCCAGCAATGCAAGCGCTTCGCCATAGAATGGCCGGGCACAACGGTTGACGATAAAGCCGGGCCGATCCAGGCAATGTACAGTAGTTTTTCCTGATTTTTCAGTTATTTCATGCGCGATATTAATGTAACTTGTGAAGGTTGCTGCGTGCGGCGCCAGTTCCACAAGTTTCATTGCCGTCGGCGGGTTGAAGAAATGCAGCGCCAAGACCCGCTCAGGGCGGGCCAGCCCTTTGGCAATGTCGCGCACCGGGATGGACGAGGTGTTGGTGGCCAAGATGCAATCCGGCCGGACGATGGTTTCAAGCGCAGCGAAAAGCGCGTGCTTGGCATCAAGCTTTTCGACAATCGCTTCGATCACCAGATCGCAGGGGGCGAAACCATCAAGGGTTTCAGCCACGGTCAGGTTGGCCAAGGTGGCGTCGCGGTCGGTTTGGGACAGTTTGCCTGCGCTGACGCGGCCATTCAGGGCGGTTGCCATGCGGTCGGCCGCGCTGGCGCGGGCGGGGGCAAAGGCGTCGGTCGCAATCACCTTGAACCCGGCCGCCGCATAGACCTGCGCGATCCCAAGGCCCATGGTGCCAAGGCCGACAACTCCGATCACGCTCATTGGCCCTTGAACTCCGGTTTGCGTTTTTCGCGAAAGGCGCGGATGCCTTCGGCCTTGTCGGTGCTGTCCAGAAGCCGCTCGAAGGCCGCGCGTTCCTCTGGCAGGGCCAGTGCGGCTTCGTCGCCGGCCACCAGCACCGCCTTGGCGGCCTGCAAGGCAAGCGGGGCGCGTTTGCACATGCGTGCAATCAGCACCTCGGCCTCAGGCAGGGCAGGGCCATCGGCCAGCCATCCCGCAAGACCCCAGTCATAAGCCGTTGGTGCATCGATGATTTCTCCGCCCAAGACCATCCGTGTCGCGCGGGCGCGCCCAGCCAGTGCCAGCAGGCGCTGCGCGCCACCCGCGCCGGGGATCAGCCCCAGATTGGTTTCCGGCAGGCCAAGCTTCGCATCTGCCCCCAGCACGATCATGTCCGCCATCAGGGCCAGTTCAAACCCGCCGCCAAGGGCAAAGCCCTCAACCGCCGCCACCAAAGGCTTGGGAAAGGCGCGGATCGTGGCCCAATGGGCCTTGCGCGGGTCTGCCGCGCCTTCGGCCGTGGTTTTTGTTTCAATTTCGCCAATATCGGCCCCGGCGGCAAAGTTGCCTTCCGCCCCACAGACCAATGCGGCGCGGATCGTGGGGTCTTGCCCGGCCATCTCCAGCGCCTTTGCCACGCGCGCCAGTACCGCCGTGTTCAATGCGTTTTTCGCATCTGGGCGGTTCAGGGTGATCTTTACCCAAGCGCCCCGGTTTTCAACGATGACCTGTTCCATCGCGCCACTTTGCGTCTGGCCAAGATTTTTTTCAAGATAGAAATTTCAAGCTTGAAATTGTTTTCTTCTGCTGTCACCTTTGCCTTCGTTACGCGCCTTATGGAGGACGACCATGAAGATTCTCTGCCTAGGAGGCGGCCCGGCCGGGCTTTACTTTGCCATTTCGATGAAGCTGCGCGACCCGTCGCATGATGTGACCCTGCTGGAGCGCAACAAGGCCAATGATACCTTTGGCTGGGGGGTGGTGCTTTCGGATGATGCGCTGGGGCGCATGCAGAAGAACGACCCGAAATCGACCGACGCAATCCGCAGCAAATTTGCCTATTGGGACGATATTGCCGTGGTGCGCGGCACCGAACGTTCGGTCTCGGGTGGGCATGGATTTGCCGGGATTGGCCGCAAGGCCATGTTGATTCTTTTGCAGGAACGCGCCCGCGAACTGGGCGTGAACATGGGATTCGAGACCGAGTTCAAGACCGCCGAAGAATATCGCAAAGACTATGATCTGGTGGTTGCCACCGATGGCATCAACAGCCTTGTGCGGCGCGAATACCAAGATGTGTTCAAGCCCGATGTCGATCAGCGTCTGGTGAAATTCATCTGGCTGGGCACGCATCAGAAGTTTGACGATGCCTTTACCTTCATCTTCGAGAAAACCGAATGGGGCTGGTTCTGGGCCCATGTCTACCAGTTTGACGACAACACCGCGACCTTCATCGTGGATTGCATGCCCGACACCTGGGATCGGGCCGGGTTCGAGACGATGTCGAAAGAAGAAACCGTCGAGACCTGCCGCAAGATCTTTGAAAAGCATCTGGGCGGGCATGATCTGATGTCGAACGCAGCCCACCTGCGCGGCAGTGCGGTGTGGATGCAGTTCCCGCGGGTTCTGTGCGAGCGTTGGTATCACGAGAACGTCGTGCTGATGGGTGATGCGGCGGCAACGGGGCATTACTCCATCGGCTCTGGCACGCGGTTGGCCTTTGATTCAGCGATTGCCTTGGCCGATTATCTGCATTCCGAGCCGACGCCGGAAGGCGCCTTCCAACGCTATCAGGACGAGCGGCGGATCGAGGTTTTGCGCCTGCAATCGGCGGCGCGCAACAGTCTGGAATGGTTTGAACAGGTCGAACGCTATCTCGACATGCCGATGCCCCAGTTCGCCTATTCGCTGTTGACCCGCAGCCAGCGGATCAGCCATGAAAACCTGCGGCTGCGCGACCCCGCATGGTTGGCCGCGTCTGAGGATTGGTTTCAGGCCGATCAGGGCGGCACGCCGGGCCGCAAGCCGATGTTTGCGCCCTTTACCTTGCGCGATATGACCTTGAAGAACCGCATCGTCATGTCGCCCATGGCGCAGTACAAGGCGGTGGATGGCACCCCGACCGATTGGCATTTCGCCCATTATGCCGAACGCGCCAAGGGTGGCGCGGGGCTGATCTATACCGAAATGACCTGCGTGTCGGCCAAAGGCCGCATCACCCCCGGTTGTCCCGGCCTTTACGCGCCGGAACATGAGGTGGCCTGGAAGCGTTTGGCGGATTTCATTCATACCGAAACCACGGCCAAGCTTTGCATC
>JAIOXV010000160.1 GCA_021741465.1 Paracoccaceae bacterium | reverse complement strand
CCGAGGGCGATGATCTGTCGGTGGGTGGCCTGACGATCGAGGTGCTTCACACGCCTGGCCATATGGCGGGCCATATGTGTTTTGCCTGCGATGGGCTTTTGTTCTCGGGCGATCACGCGATGGGATGGGCGACGTCGCTGGTCTCGCCGCCAGATGGCGACATGGGCGATTACATGGCCTCGCTGGACCGGCTTGCCGCGCGAAACTGGCGGCGGATGCTGCCCGGGCATGGAGATGAGGTGGCCGATCCCGCCGCCAGACTGGCAGAGCTTCACGCCCACAGACGCCAGCGCGAAGCCGATGTTCTTGCCGAACTGACACGCGCCCCCGGCACCGCAGCACAGCTTGCCGCGCGCATCTACCGCGAGGTTTCCCCCGTATTATTGCCCGCAGCCAGTCGAAACGTGCTGGCTCATCTTATTGATCTGGCAACAACAAATCGTGTGGTGACGGCTGGCCAGATCTCTGCCGAAAGCGCATTTCATCCAAAGTAACCGCGCAGAAAGTTTTTCCACCATCACCGCCCAAACCCCCTTGCCGCCATCCAGACCCATTGCTATAGACCCGCCTGTGTTCCGGCGTAGCTCAGCGGTAGAGCAGTTGACTGTTAATCAATTGGTCGTAGGTTCGATCCCTACCGCCGGAGCCAAAATAAACTAACAGCTACAAGACGTTAGCGGGCCGCCCTTCTGGGCGGCCTTCGCGTTTTTGTCTGTCTTAGCTGTATCACGACGATTAGGGATGAACTCAGGCCGGCGGACAACGAGATGTGGCCATAGCACCGCAAACCGTGACTTCGATCGCCGGCACCTCTCTGCCAACGTCTTTCGCAAAACCAACTTCTTGCATTCGCTCAGGCGGGTTGATTGACACGGTTCACTGCTCCAGTTCGTTGATCGCGGGTGTCCAACCTGCAGGACTGGTCCGTAGGCCAATGTTTGCGCACGGGATGTTGCCGAGGGGCAGAGTTTTTGCCCGGGCATGGCATAAATAAAGGTGCCAATGGTCAATTTCCTCGAGAAGGAAGCAAAATAATCTGAGGAAGCGGTAATAAAAACTCGTGAAGCAATACGTGCAACTTATCACTTTCAATAAACAAAAGCCTGAATTGACCGCTTAATTCCAAATTGCAGATAAACACAGATATCATTGCTTGGGTTGACAAGTTGTTTTCAAGAGCCATCCTTTGCGAACAATCAAATTCCTGTGAGGCATTCATGAAGTCGCCCCTTACCACGCTTTCGCTGATCGCTGCCATGATCTCATCTCCTGCCGTGGCGGATGACAAACTTATTCAAGGTCTCATTGGCGGAATGATTGGTGCCGCAATTGCCAATCAAGGCAACGCCCAAGCGAACCAGGGTAGTCGGCAAAACAATGGAAAAAAACGTAAAAATAACGGCAGCAGCGATGGAATTTCTGCCAAGAAGCGGGAGAAGAATATAGAAGCCCAAGAGGCGCTGAATTATTTTGGTTTCGACGTTGGCGAGCCAGACGGCGTTATGGGCCGCAACAGTCGAACGGCGATTTCTCAATTGCAAGCCTGCATAGGCCGTCCGATCACCGGGGAACTCGATTCTTTTGTCAGGCAGTTTTTGAAAAATTCCTATTTCAAGGCTCAGGCTGGCGGCGCTGAAACGCTGCGCACGGTTGCGTCGAAGCCCAATGGATATTGTGGCTTGCTTCAGCAATACCACCAAGAGCTTTTCGCCCCCGCCCAGCCCGCCGTGATGGCGCAGGCCGCGCCGCAGCCACAGGTTGCTCCGGCCGAGGTCGCGCCTGCGACCACTGTCGCGGTGGTTGAGGAACCGGTTGCGGAGACTGCAAACGAAGCCACAAACAGCAGCACCACGGTTGTGGTTTTTGACGAGAATCTGCAGACAAAATACGATCTTCTGTTGAACCAGTTGAAGCTTTTGGAGCAGATCCAAAAACACATCGCGTTAAAGGCGACAGACGAGTCCAGTGCAAGAAAACTGGCGACCGTTGACCAGCGTCTTACTGAATTGCGTTCGCTGATCCAAACAGTCGAGATTGAAACTGAAGGAGAATACGGCACTCCGATCCGGCCGACCAATGCAAACTTGGGCGTTACGGCCGCGAAGGCGTCAGAGGTTTTTCCAAGAGTGCCATATTATATCCCCGGTACCGAAGAGATTGGCGAATTGTGGATTAAGCCGCATGTGACCAATGAAGGTATCTTGATGTATGATTTCAATTTCGTTGCGGCACAGTCTGATTTTGACAAGATAAAAGACACGATCGAGATGACATCGGAAAATGTCCGCTCTGTGTCAGAGGCTTTGGTGAAGGTTACCGAATGGAGCGACAAGGCGCTTTCTCAGGGCCTGCGGCGCCACTATGAAAAGTCCGCAATATGTTTCCCGATGGCGATGTGTGGAAAGACCGAGGCCGGAAACAATTCGGCGGAAGTGATCTTTGTGGTTTATGAAGATGGTTCTACCGCCGCGCGACTGCAAGAAAACAAGGGGAAATTCCGCTCTGGTTATAATGTGTCCATTGAAAGTGGCCTCCTTTTGGCGGCCTATATGGATTACATGGCAGAGATTGGTGAGAAAGAGTTCGAAGCCAATACGATGACCGATACCGACCTTGACGCGTTGTTCGAGGATTGAGTTTCCACAAACGGAAAATCCGCGCCGTTCGTTGCTGACATTTGCCCCGTTCCATGGCTCCGCCCAGGCAAATCTGGGGCGGCGGTATGGCTTCGTCATTCCGCTTTCAAACCGTCAGTCTTCGGCCCATCGGGTCAATCACCGGTCCGCCGGCGGCGCGGGCGTCTTCGGGATCATGGGTGACAAGGATCACTGGCAGGGCCTTAGCTTCGGCAAATGTCAGGCTTCGGATCTGGGCGCGCAAGGCGTGGTCCAGCCGGGAGAAGGGTTCATCCAGCAAAAGGGCCGCCGGTTCGGCTAGAAGGCTGCGCATCAGTGCCACGCGGGCGCGTTGGCCGCCCGATAATGTGGCGGGATCGCGCGGGCCAAAGCCCGCCAGCCCCATGCGGGCAAGTGCGGCCTCGATCCGGGCCGTGCGGGTGTTTCTGGGGCCACCGGCGCGCAATCCAAAGCCAAGGTTTTGGGCAACGCTCAGATGGGGAAACAACACATCATCTTGAAATAGAAGGCCAATATGGCGCTCTGCGGTTGGCAGGTCTGTGATGTTTCGCCCATTCAGCCAGATGCGCCCTTGGGCGGAAAACGCCGGTGTCAGCGCGCCAATAAGCGCGGCAAGCAGCGTGGATTTGCCGCAGCCTGAGGGGCCCATGATTGTCAGCACTTCGCCCGGTGCAACATGGGCCGAAAGGCGCAGCAACTCTTCCGTGCCGCGGCAGATGCGCAGATCGTCAATCCTAAGCCCGGTCATGTCGGCCCCCTTTCGGCCAACATGGCGCGGCGGTTGGCAAAGGCAAGGCGCGGCGCGGCGATGGCAAGGGCAAAGGCCAGCGCGGGCAGGGCCATTTGCATCAGTGCGGTCGCGCCGATCAGCCGCCGATTGCCGCCCGATGCCAAGGCCACGGCCTCGGTCGTCAGGGTTTCCACCCGCCCCCCGCCCAGCATGAGCGAGGGCAGGTACTGGCCAACCGAAACGGCGATCCCGACGGCAAGCGCGGTCAGCGCCGGTGCCAGCAGCATGGGCAGGCGCAGCCGCCAGAAAATCTGGTCGGGCGGCGTGCCAAGGCTGGCGGCGGCAAGGCCGATCTGCGGGTTCCAGCCGCGAAAGGCCGGGGCCAGGGACAGCCAGACATAGGGCAGCACGAACACCAGATGGGCGGCGGCCACTGTGGCGGCGCTGCCCTTTGCGCCCAAAGACAGGGCCAGCACCTGCAGCCCCGGCACAAAGGCGACCTGCGGCAGGATCAACGGCAGATAGATCAGCCCTTCGGCGCGAAGCGGGGTCTTGCGGCGGGCTTCGGCCTCAAGGGCGGCAAGGCTGATGGCAAGTGCTGCAAGGCTGGCGGCCAGCGCGATGGCAAGGGTGGTCAGCCCGGTGCGCGCAAGGTCTGGCAAGGCCTTGGTCCAGGTCTGCAAGGACAGGCTTTGGGGCAGGGCATTGGCAAAAGGCCAGAGCCCGGCAAAAGACCAGATCGCCAACCCCGCCATCCCCGCGCCAAGGCTGCCCGCAATCGTCAGGGCGGCAAGCCGGGCAAGCGCAGCGGCAGGCCGGTCCAGGGCCCGGCACCGCAGACCGCGCGCGGCAAGGGCCGGGATCAGCGGTGCCAACAGCAGTTCGACCGCCAGCCACAACCCCAGTGCCACCGCCACCAGCGCCAGTTGCAAAAGCGCCCCCGCTGCGGCCGTGGGCACATGGGCAAGGCTTGGGGCGGACATCCAGTCGGTGATCTGCACGGCCAGCGTTGGCGGCAGGTTTGGCCCCAAGATCATCGCCATGTCGACATTTGTCATCCCATAGGCCAAGACGGCAAAGACCGGCAGGCGCAAGCGGGCATAAAGCGCAGGCAATGTGGCAAGGGCAAAGCCCATGACACGGCCATAGCCAAGGCTCACGGCCACCATCTGGTGGCGGGTGGCATCGGTCTGGGGCAGGGCGGCCAGCGCCATCAGCAACAGGAAGGGCACTTCCTTGGCCACCAGCCCTGCTGTCATGGCAAGGCCCATCGGATCATTCAAGATAAGCAGGTCGGGCGGCGCGTCCCAGCCCGTCGCCCAAGGCGAAAGCGCGCGTGATATCCACCCCGAGGGCGAGATCAGAAAGGCCAATCCCAGGGCAGCCGCCGCATGGGGCAGGGCCAAAAGCGGTGACAAGGCCTGCCGAAACCGCACAAAGCTGCGCGTGCCTTCAAGTGCCGCAATCAGCACCAAGGTGATGGCAAGCGCCACAAGTGTTGACACCAGCCCGGTGCCAAAAGACAGCGCCGTGGCATAGGGCAGACCGGGCCATTGCACCAGCGCGCCAAAGCCTTTGCCCGACACCGCAGGGGCTGCCGTGCCCAAAAGCCCGGCCGCAATCGGCAGCACCAGCCCGGCCAGCATCAGCCCGGGCGCAAGCGCCAAAAGGCTTCTCCGGCGGGTCATCGCGCGCTGTATGCGGCCTGCATCCCGAGGCCCCGCTTACTGTGCCAGGCCATAGCGCGCCGCCCAGTCCTGCGCGATTTGCACCATCCAGCTTGCATGGGGTTCCAGCAAAGCCGGGCCAAGATCGGCAGGCGACAGGGTTGCCGGACCCAGCGCCAAAGCCTCGAACCGCGCGCGGTCTTCGGCCGACAGGGCTGCAAGGTTCAAAACCGTCTGAAAGCCCAGCGTGGCGGGGTCTTGTGCGGCGGCTTGAATGCTGGGGTCAAGGATCAGGTTGGCGATGACCTGCGCGCCCGCCTGATGGGCGGCATTGAAGGGAATGGCAACAAAGCTGGCATTGCCGATGGTGCCGCCTTCAAGGGTAAAGGTGCGCATCGTGTCCGGCAAAGCGCCGGCGGCGATCTCGGCGCTGGCCCGGCCGGGGTTGAAGGCGAAGGAAATCAGGATCTCGCCATCCGCCAAAAGCTGCCCCAGCGCGGGTTCATTTTCGGGGAACGCCTTGGCCTGCCGCCAAAGGCTTGGGTGGATATCGTCAAGAAAGGCCCAAAGCGGGGCAAGGATGGTTTCTTGCGTTGCGCGATCAAGCGGGGACTGCATCAGCGACGGATCGGCAAGTGTGCCGTAAAGCACCTGCTTGAGAAAGGTCAGCCCCAGATAATCGGGTGGCTGGGGATAGGTAAAGCGGCCTGGGTTGGCCTTGATCCATGCGCCAAGTGCGGCAAGGGTCTTGGGAGGGGCGGCCAGCAGGGCGCTGTCATGTTCAAAGACCAGCTGCGCCATGGCCCAGGGCGATTCGAATCCTTCCGTGGGCAGGGTGAAATCGGTGGTGGTTGCGGGCTTGCCCAAGCTGTCCACCAGCGGCCAGTTCGGCAAGGAGGTGGCAAAGGGGCCGAACAAAAGGCCCTGCGCCTTCATCGCGGCAAAGTTTTCGCCGTTTATCCAGATCATGTCGACCGCGCCGTCGGAGGTTTGGCCCGCATCGCGTTCTGCCAGACCCCGCGCCACGGCAACGGCAGTGGACGCGAGCTTTACATGTTCCAGCGTGACGCCGTGACGCGCCTGCGCTTCGGCCCCGATATGGGCGATGAAATCATTGATCTTCGTGTCGCC
>JAIOXV010000189.1 GCA_021741465.1 Paracoccaceae bacterium | reverse complement strand
ACCGACTGCCCCGCGCCAAGGGTGAAATCGCTGTGGGCGAAGATTTCGTCAAACCCGGCTCCGGCACTTTCGACCACGGTGTCCAGCGCGGAATAGACGTGATAGCGGTCGTTGCCACTGCCGCCGACCAGACGATTGCCGTCGCTTTGGCTTTCCAAAGTGGTTTGCACCGTCTGCACGGGGCCTGTCGCGACCAGATCGGGCAGGCTGGCAAAGGCATTGACCAGCCCGCCGCTGCCATCCCCTTGCCAGCCGTGCAACAGACCGTTGGTGTTCAGCGGATCGGGCAGGTCAGTCCAGGCATTGGCCCAGATATCCTCGGGTGAACGCGCCTCGTAGAACAGGCGCAAATCGCCCAGGGCGGCGTCATCGGCAATTGCGATATCGCCCGTCGCATCCAGATTGCGGGTCGTGGTGTAGAAGGTCTTTTCCAGCGTCCGCACCCCATCAAGATAGAGGGTCAGCCGCCGGTCGGTATCGTTATAGCTGATCGACAGGCGGTGTGCGGCACCATCGGTCAGTGCAGGGGGCAGGATGCCGGGGTTCCAGGCGTCAATCTCGGCCCCACCAAACAGCAGCGACCCCGTGCCGTCGGCATGGCGATGCAGTTCCAGATTGCCAAGGCGCAGCATAAGGCTTTCGGCCTGTGGGCCGCGCAATTGCCAAACCAGTTCCAGCGTAAAGGTTTGGCCGGGAAAAAGATCCACCCCGCTGGCCGCGAGGCTGGCGCTGGTGGCCGGATCGGTGGCGACCAGATCAAAGACGGTGGGTGCCGCACTGCCCACGACCATATCGTCGCCGTAAAGCACGTCATTGCCCGCGCCGCCGATCAGCGTATCACCGCCCGCCCCCCCGCGCAGCGTATCCGCCCCAGAGTAGCCTGACACGCTGTCATCGCCATTGCCGCCTTGCAAAAGATTGCGGGCTGCATTGCCGGTGATCGTGTCATCCCCCCGCCCGCCGTTGGCCCGTTCGATCACGCTGCCATAGGCAATGCCAAGGTTCATGACAAAACCGCCGACGCTAGAGTGGCTGCCCGCAGCAAGGCGGATGTGCTGGTCGGCGGCATAGCGCGAAAGATCCAGCGTATCGGTGCCGCCCGCATCCCAAATCGTCAGCATCGGCGCAAGATTGCTGGCGAAATCGAAAACCCCGCCGACATTGCCGTCAAACCCATAGGTGCTGTCGCCGCTACGGGTGGTGGTGTTGGCGCCATAGATCGCTTGCAACGCCGCGATGTCATGCAGGCCAAGGGTCTGGGGCACCAGCGCGCTGGCCCCGGTTGCCTCGGCGCCAAACCCGCTCATCACGGTGAATTGGGCGCTGTCTTGGGTGAATTGCGCGTCATTCCCATAGCTCAGCCCGGCCCCGGGTCCGGCATCGTAAAGGCCGGGGTGCGACAGGCCCATGCTGTGGCCAATCTCTTGCAACATCAGGGCGAAAAAGGCGCTGCCGGGCGGTGGGGCGTCTTCGGGGGGGGCGGGATCATTGACCCAGACATCGCCCGCGCTGGCGCTGAAGGCGCTGTCGCCCGGCATGCCACCCCAGGCGGCCGCGCCATCATTGGCATCATAATTGGCATAAAGCAGCACGGCCTCATCGGTAAAGCCGTTGCCGGAATCCACCTCGGTAAAGGTCAAACCCGCCACTTCGGCAAACTGCGCCAGGACCGCGCGGGTGGTTTCCTTTTGCCCTTCGGTGAAATGGCTGAACCCGGCATAGCCATGGGTGATGGTGTCGGAAAACCCGAAGGTCAGGCTGGCCCCGCTGCCACGACTGGCCGACCAGCTGAGATGGCTGTCGATTGCGCCGGTAATCATCTGCGCATCGAAAAACGCTTTGGGATCGGCGCTGGCCGATACGGCATAGCTGCCCGTTGCCCCCGCCACGCCCGAGGCTGCAAGGTAATGAACCCCTGTGGTGGCCGCGGTAAAGCTGAAGGCTGCGTTGAGATTGGGCAAGCCGTCATCATCTTGCGCAAGCTCTGTCGTGCCATCCGGCCCGTAAAGCCGCAACAGCGCGTTGGTCAAAGGATCGGCCCCGATCCCGACCATGGCGAAACAATAGCTTTGGCCCGCCACCAGCGTAACCGCGATGAAATCGACATCATTCGTCAGCCCGATACCACCATGCGCCGTGCCGCCAAGGCCAACTGTAAAGGCCGTGGCGGCGCTGGCCGGGGCATCGGCCGGAAGATCCGTTTCAAGACTGGTCGGCATCCGGTTTCATGACTGTGACACTCGTTACATCAGGGCGCTGCGAAATACCCGCTTGGGTTGCAGGCTAGCATCCACAGGGTTGCAATGCAACAAAGCCGGACCTTAGGCCCAAAGGCCGGGGCTTTCCCCCTATGCCCCTCCCAGCCGCAAGCGGGCAAACAGCACGCAGGCCTCAAGCCCGTTTTGCACCGCTTGAGGGTCGCGCCGGCGCATCCAATCCAGCCACAGCCCGTCCAGCGTGGCCATGATAAGATCGCTGACCATGGGAATGCGGTCCGTCTTCCAAGGGTCGGAAACCTGATTGAGCAGGGTTTCCAGCTGCTTGCGATAGCGGTCGTAAAGGGTGCGCTCGGTTGCGGCAATCGCGGGGTGGGCGATGGAGGCTGACCACAGGTCAATCCGGGTGCGCAGATGGGCGGGCGACAGGAAATCGTCGGCAAAGCCCGCCTTCAAAAACGCGTCCAGACGTTCGGCAGGGGTGGCACCTGGCATCGAGATTTTCGCCTCGCCCGCCGCCTGAAGCCGTTCAGAGGCCAGCTGATAGGCCTCGGCCAAAACCTCATCCATCCCGGTGAAATGATAGCTTATATGGCCCAGCGACATATTGGCTTCGGCGGCGATCTTGCGGGCGGTCAGATCGGCGTAGCCCACCCGTTCCAGACAGCGCAGCGCTGCTTCGGCGATCTCTTTGCGGCGGTCTCCCGCTTTGCGGCGGTCTTTCGCTTCGCCCTGATCCATCATACCCCCATCGGAAAATCGCTACCCTCTTGGCTTTTTGCCCCCATTCGACCAGAAGGGCAACCTGAACCGGAGAGGTAGTATGGCAACGGGCTTTGGCTTTACCCTGAATGCAACAGATGGCGCGGCGCGCAGCGGCGTCATCTCGACCCCGCGCGGCGATATCCGCACCCCTGCCTTCATGCCCGTGGGCACGGCGGGCACGGTCAAGGCGATGATGCCTGAAAGCGTGCGCGCCACGGGGGCCGATATTCTTTTGGGCAACACCTATCATCTGATGCTGCGCCCCACGGCAGAGCGTATTGCCGGTTTGGGGGGGCTGCACAGGTTCATGAACTGGGATCGGCCGATCTTGACGGATTCGGGCGGGTTTCAGGTGATGAGCCTGTCTTCCTTGCGCAAACTGACCGAGGAAGGCGTGCGCTTTTCAAGCCATATCGACGGCTCGAAACATATGCTGACCCCTGAACGCAGCATGGAAATTCAAAAGCTGCTTGGCTCGGACATCGTGATGTGTTTCGACGAATGCCCGGCCTTGCCCGCCGATGATGCCACGGTGGCCAAATCAATGCGCATGTCGATGCGGTGGGCGCAAAGGTCGCGCGATGCCTTCGGTGACCGGCCTGGTCACGCGCTTTTCGGCATCATGCAAGGCGGGGTGAACCGCGATCTGCGCGAGGAATCGGCCAAGGCGCTGGAAGACATCGGCTTTGACGGATATGCCGTTGGCGGCCTTGCGGTGGGCGAGGGACAAGAGGCGATGTTCTCGGTTCTTGACTATGCCCCGGGTTTCTTGCCGCAAGACAAACCGCGCTATCTGATGGGGGTTGGCAAGCCCGATGACATCGTTGGTGCTGTGGAACGCGGCATCGACATGATGGATTGCGTGCTGCCTTCGCGCTCGGGCCGCACGGGCCAGGCCTGGACGCCGATGGGCGCCATCAACCTGAAGAACGCCCGCCACAAGGACGACCCGCGCCCCTTGGACGCTGCCTGCACCTGCCCGGCCTGCCGCAGCTATTCGCGCGCCTATCTGCACCATGTGGTCAAGGCCGATGAGATCATCGGGTCGATGCTGCTGACATGGCACAACCTGCATTATTACCAGCAATTGATGCAGGGCCTGCGCGATGCGATTGGGGCAGGGGCCTTGTCCGCCTTTGTGGCTGAGTTCCACGCAAGGCGCGGGGCAGGGGATATTGACCCGCTGTAACGCACCACCTGCCTAGAGCAGCAAGATATCAAGGTTGCTCAGATTGCTGACAGTCTGATGGGTTGCGACAAGATCAAGCCCGTTAGGATTGGCAAAGGATGGCTCAACCCGCTGGATATCAAAGGTGGTGCCGCTGAACAGGTGGGCAATCAGGGCCTTTGCCCCCGCCCCATTGCCGTCGGCGTCATACCAAAGCGCGCCTGTGGTCGCGTCGTAGAGGATGAAATCATCGCTGTCTTGCGCGGCGGTGCCCTGCACAAAGTGCCGCGCCGCGATTGCCCGGCCACTGGTCCCTGTCAAGGACGTAAAGACACTGCGATCCAGCACGATGAAATCGAGGCGGTCGAAATCACCGATCCGGTCGGCGTTGGCGGCCCCTGCGGCCACGTCGAACAAGAAGCGGTCTTCAGACGGATCTTGCAAGAAAATGATCTGGTCATTGACCCAGTCCGCGTTCGCGTTTCCGCTGAGGACGTCGCGCCCCAGACCGCCCGAAATCATGTCATGGCCGCGCCCGCCAAACACCCAGTCATTGCCTGACCCGCCATCCACCGTATCGTCGCCACGGCCACCGAACAGGTTGTCGATGCCGCCCAACCCGTTGATGACATCGTTGCCGCTTTCGCCCGAAATCACCTGCTCGACACCATCGGTCGTGCTTGACCCGGTCAGGTGATTGTCCAGCCCGTTGCCCTGCAGCACGATCGGCAGACCGATAAGATAGTAGACCCCGCCAACCGTGGTTGCCGCCTCGGCGTTTTCCAGATTTGCGCCAAGGGTGTATTCGCGGGCATAGACCCGCACCAGATCGGTACCGCCCCCGGCCTGTTCGATGATCTGGTCATAGCCGTCAAAGGGATCAAGCGGGTAGGGGGCCTGATTGACGATGTAAAGATCATCGCCAGCGCCGCCGACCATGACATCAGCCCCTGTGCCGCCATCCAGCGTATCGCCGTCATCACCGCCATAAAGCCGGTCATTGCCCGCCCCGCCAGCCAGATCGTCGCGGCCCGTGCCCCCATAAAGGTGATCCACGCCTGCGCCACCGGAAACGTCGTCGCGACCTTGCTCGCCAAAGATCGTGTCATTGCCGCCATTGCCTGCAACCGTGTCATTGCCCCCCGCCACTGCGATCAGGTTCGAGGTAGCGTTCAAGCTGATGGCGTCGGCCTTGGTCGAGGTGCTGAAGTGGAACATCGCGGCGGTCAGGGTGCTGACCGTGGGCAGATCAAGCCTTGAGCCGCCCCAGATGAACGAGCGCCCGCCCCCCGCCAAAGCCGCGTCCATGGCCAGAATTGTCGCAATCTCGCCAATGCCGATGTCGTACAGGCTGCTGTCGCTGCCGCCCAGATGCGACACATCGATCCGGTCGCCTTGAACTTGCGCGAAATCCATCCAGCGTCCACCGCTGTTGGATGTGCCTGTCAGCGCACCATGTTGCATCTGAACCCGGTCTGCGCCGCTGCCGCCATAGAACAGGTCACTGCCGCCGCCGGACACCATCAGATCATTGCCCGACCCGCCATACAGCGTATCGATCCCGCCATCGCCCCAGATGACATCGTTGCCGCCGCCACCAAAGACGCTGTCGACGCCATCGCCGCCCAGAACGGTATCATTGCCATGTTCGCCAAACAGCGTGTCATTGCCGCTGCCACCGTCAACAAAATCGTCGCCATAGCCCGTGGCGATTATCTGGTGGCCAGCACCCAACACAAGGACATCGGCCGAGGCGACCGTGTTGAAGACAAAGTTTGAACTGCCAAGCTGCGACGTCTGCACGCCTGCCAGCGTCAGCCTACTTGTGCCCCAAGTGATCTGCACATCGCTGCCACCCGAGAAAAACACGGTTTTCCAGATGGCGCGCAGCGTGTCCATCTCTGAGATGCCAAGCCCCGCGCCAGAGCCGAGCCCTTGGCCAAGCGACGAGACGTCGATCTTGTCGTTCTGTCCGGGGGCGAAATCCAGCCAGCGATCGGCACCGAACGATTGGGCGTTGGTGAAATCATGC
>JAIOXV010000159.1 GCA_021741465.1 Paracoccaceae bacterium | reverse complement strand
GTGACCGCCCCCCTGAACCGCCCTGCCCTGATCGAGCTTGAGGAAGACCAGGCCGCCGATCCGGGGCTTGAGGCGCCGGTCGCTGACCTCTTGCCGCAGGGTCGCGACATGCAGGCTGTCGCCCGGGTTTCGGCCCGTCGGATGTCGGGGCTGTCGCGGCTGGCGATCTGGGTCTTTGGCACGCTCTTTGGATTTGTGGTGTCTGTTGCGGCTTGGGATTTCGTGACCAACCTGTTGAACCGCGACTCCCTTCTGGGCTGGGTGGCGATGGCGCTGGTGGGGGGGGCACTGCTGGTTGCAGTACTGCTGGCCTTGCGCGAACTGGCGGCTTTTGCCCGCATGACGCGGATCGACAGCTTGCGACAAAAGGCGGTGTCCGCCCGTTTGGCCGGCGATCTGGCCGCAGCCCGCGCCACGGTCGCGGCGCTGAAATCGCTTTACAAGGGGCGGGCTGTGGCGGCCTGGGGCCTTGCCCGCTTTGACGAACAGCAGGCCGAGATCTTTGACGCAGACGCCCTGATTGGCCTTGCCGAAACCGAAATCCTTGGCCCCTTGGACAAAGCCGCCTTGACTGAAATCGAGACCGCCGCGCGGCAGGTGGCCACCGTGACCGCCCTGGTGCCAATTGCGCTGGCCGATGTGGCCACCGCCCTTTTCGCCAATCTGCGCATGATCCGACGGCTTAGCCAACTTTACGGCGGCAGGTCTTCGACGCTTGGCAATCTTAGCCTGCTGCGCCGGGTCTTCTCGGCGCTTCTGGGCGCGGGGGCCATCGCGCTGGCGGATGATCTGATCGGCTCTTTCGCGTCAGGCGGTATTCTTGCCAAGCTTTCGCGCCGCTTTGGCGAAGGCGTGGTCAACGGTGCCCTGACCGCCCGCGTCGGCCTTGCCGCGATGGAGGCCTGCCGACCCTTGCCCTTTGCCGCGCTTGAAAAGCCCGGCACCACGGCCACGATCAGCCGCGCCTTGGCAGGCTATCTCAACCGCGCCAAAGCCGAAAGCGACGAGCCGCGTTCCTAATGGGGCGCCGCACTTGCGGGGGCAAGATGCCCTTTGGCTTCGAAAGGCTTAAAGGCCTGCCTCAAGCCGGTGAAGAAGGGCTGCCATCATCGCCTCGCAGCGTGCCATCTGTTCAAGGCTGACGAATTCATCCGGCTTGTGCCCCTGCGCCATCGACCCTGGCCCGCAGATCACCGTGGGAATGCCCAACCGCGCATCGAAAAGCCCGCCTTCGGTGCCGAAGGCGACCTTTATCGTGCCATTCGCCCCGGTCAGTGCCTTGACGAAATTCACCACCACAGCATCCGACGCTGTGCCAAGGCCGGGGTAATCCCAAAGCCGTTCCACCACGATCGCCGCCTCGGGGAAGTCGGCGCGAAGGGGGGAAACGATGTCTTCGGCCGCGTCGCGCAGCCGCGCAATCAGCCCTTCGACATCTTCGCCCGCGACGGACCGGATTTCAAATTCGATCACGGCGGTGTTCGGCACGATATTGACCTGCACACCGCCATTCAACTTGCCGACATGGATCGTGGAATAGGGCACATCATAATCGCCATCCTTCAGGCCATTGGCGGCAACATCGGCCTGAAGCGCGCGCACCGCCTGCACGAAATCGGTGGCAAGATGCAGCGCGTTCAGGGCCATCGGCGCCAAGGCCGAATGCCCCTCGCGCCCGGTGCACACCGCGCGCAACGCGACCTTGCCCTTATGGCCCGTGGCAACTTGCATGCCCGTAGGTTCGCCCACAATGCAAAAGCGGGGGCGCACCGGGGCTGTGTCCAACATGTCCACCAGCGAGCGCACCCCCATGCAGCCGATTTCCTCGTCGTAAGACAGGGCCAGATGCAAAGGTGTCTTCAAGGGCCGCGATGCCGCCTGCAGCATCGTGGCAATCGCCACGGCGCAAAAGCCTTTCATGTCGGCCGCGCCACGTCCGTAATAGCGGCCATTCTCTTCGGTCAGGGCGAAGGGCGGTTTGGTCCAGTTCTGGCCTTCTACCGGCACCACATCGGTATGACCCGACAGCATCACTCCGCCCTGCCCAGCCGGGCCGACCGAGGCATAAAGGTTAGCCTTGCCACCCAAAGGGTCGGGGATAAGCACCGCGTCAATACCCGCACCTGCCAGAAGGTCGCGCACGAACTCCATAAGCGCCATGTTCGGCTTGGATGACACGGTGTCAAAGCGCATCAACCGATCAAAGATTTCGCGCATCTGCATGGGGACCTCCGATTTTACCAAAGGGCTATCCGCTTTGGCCGCAATAAGAAAGCCCGGCCGAAAGACCGGGCTTTGCGCTTTGGCCATGGTGGCTTAGCCGTTGGCGTGCATCCGTTCGATATAGGCGCGCATTTCTTCGGCCTCGTGGCGGGCATCGCGCAGCCCTTCCATAGCGGCGCGCAATTCGGCCTCGGTCTGGGCGATCTGGTTCATCAATTCGGCTTCGCGCTGTTCCAGATAGATGATCGCCTGATCGCGCATCTCTTCGGCTTCGTGCAAAGACTGCGCAAGCCGATCCATTTCCCCCATGTCGCCGCCTGCAACCCGGGTAAAGCGGTGCATCAGCCAATAGGCAAACCAGCCCATGGCAAAGGCGGCCAAAAGGATAAAGGCCGTGGCAATGATGAATTCCGTGCGGTTCATGAGGTTACCTTCGGCTTACGGGCTGGCATCTGGGCGGCGCTGGGCGCGGATGGTCTTTTCTTTGGGGGCGACAGAGGGGCTGGTATCCGCGGAAAAATCCGGCCCCCCAACCTTGGGTTCGGAACTGGCATCCTCGGCCGGTGCTGCCGCAGTCGTGGCGGCCGGCGTGACAACTTGGGCCGGGCTTGCGAAAACGGTGCCGTCTGTGCCGCGCTTGCCGTCCCCGATCAATGTGAACGCGATGCGGCGGTTCGCTTCACGCCCGATCTCGGTGGCGTTGTCTGCAATCGGCTCGGCTTCGCCATAGCCCTTGGCGATCAGGCCTGAAACATCCACCTGACGGCCCTGCAGGGCAAGAAGCACAGCCTCGGCGCGGGCCTGGCTCAGCGTGCGGTTGCCATCCTCAGAGCCTTGAGAATCCGTGTGGCCCGCGATTTCCATTTTGATGCCCCCACAGCGCGACAGCGCCTTTGCAAGCGCATCCATCACGCCAGCGGCGGCGGCGTCCAATTCGGCAGAGCCCGGGGTGAACGTGATCTTCTGGCGCGACAGCACAGCGCCGACATCTTCAACGCAGTCCTGTGCTGTGGGCAGCGCGGCGAGAGGGTCAAGTTCCGCATCATAGCTGACAACAACCTTATAGGTTTTGCCCTGACCCAGCTTGTCTGAAAGCACCTGTGCAATCCGCGCCCGCGCCGTTTGCGAACCGGTCACGCCACTGACCTCGACCGTATCGGCGCGCACCAGAAGGCTGCCCGAACGCAGCTCTGACAGCGCCTGAAGACCGGCCAGAACCCGCACCGGCCAGCCATCGGGCAATTCGGGATCCAGACGCGTTGCCTGATAGACCTTGCCGCTGCCAAAAGCGGCCTTGGCAAAGCTGTCAACAGCGGTGCGCTGTACCTCATCGGCCAGACGCCCCCGCAGTTCCACCCTGCCGGTGTCCTTGGCCAGAATGGCGGTAAATTCTGCCGGGCCAAGTACCGCGTTTTCAGCCTTGTCCAGCGTTGCTTCAAGCGAGAAGAGATCGGGCAGCGCGGCCTCCAACTCGCCCACCACCCGGTCAAAATCGGCCTGTGATACCGACGCAGCGGCCTGCAGGGTCACGTCAGCATCCTTGAAGGTAATGGTGGCTGCCCCAAGCGCTGCGGCAGACCTGATGCCAGCTTCGGCGGCCTCAGCCCAGGACGGGGTGGGCACGCCAAGACCAATCACACAAGTCTGCCGGCCAGCAGCACCCGCCGCGACCGCGGCCGCCACGATGCGCAGCCGGGCCTTTTCGGTGTCGGCCGCGCAGGCGTCAAAGCGCGGGCCTTGATCATCAACCACAAAGCGCAAGGTAAAGGGGGTAATCACCGGGCGCGGTGCCGAGATGTCATAGCTGATGCGCACGCCTTCGGGCTGCCCTGTGGCCAAGGCGGCTTCAAAACTGCGCTTTTCGGCGTCCGATGCGGCAATCGCGGTGATGCGAACCGATGTGGCATCGACCGTGATCTTGGAGCGCGGCAAAAGCGCAAGGGCCTTGCGGGCAAAAGCCAGCGCAGGCGCCCAGGTTTCGGGCGGCGCATAGGCGGCGGTTTCCAGCATATCCTGCAATTCGGTGTCGGGCTGCAGCGCCTGGACCTCAGCCATCAGGGCGTCTTTGGTCTCGCCTTCGGGCAAAAGGCCGATCAGCTGGATCCCATCGTCATTGCGCAGTATTTCCAGCGAAAAGCGCGGGGCCTCAACGGCCAGGACGGGGGTAACTTCCATTAGGTCTTGAATGCGGGACGAATCCACCACCGCACCGGCAAGGTTGATGACACGGTAGCGCGTCGCCTCGTTCGGGGCGGTGCCCAAAAGCTGCAAGCGCAGCCCATCGGCATCGACGCTGGCAAAGGTGATTCCCTCGGTCAAAAGCTGCGATCGCACGGCGCGCTTGGAAATGCGTTCGACCAGCAAAACAGAAGCCCAGGCAATAAGAACCGACAAAAAGGCCGCAGCCAAAAAGGCTGCCGCCGTGGCCAGGTTCGGCGTCAGACGAAGGGAGGGCAGTTTGATCACGAGGATACGGTCATCAATCATACAGGTCAGGCAGCCGATCCTTAGCGGGCGGGCGTGCCGGGATCAATCAAAGGAACGCGGCAATGGCAAGAAACAGCGCAAGTATCAGGCCGCAATCCCGGTTGGCACGAAACATGGCAAGACAGGAGGCCGGATCGTCAACATCCAGCCGTCGCATCTGCCAGACCATGTGCCAGCCAAACGCCCAAACCCCCGCCAGCGCGACCAGCGGTTGCCAGACACCCCGCAGGGGCATGGTGACGATGGCCGCCGCCGCAAGAAGCAGCGTCACCACCATGAACCCCCAAAGCCATTGCCGCGAGCGGTCGCCGAAAAGCCGGGCAGTCGATTTGACACCGATCAGGGCGTCATCCTCTTTGTCCTGCATCGCGTAGATGGTGTCGTAAAACAGCGTCCAGGCAATGCCTGCGGCGTAAAGAAAAAGCGCAGCCATGCTGACCGCCCCGGAATGGGCCGCATAGGCCAGCACCGCGCCCCAGTTGAAGGCAAGGCCCAAAAACACCTGCGGCCACCAGGTAAAGCGTTTGGCAAAGGGATAAATCGCCACCAGCGCCAGCGAGGCAAAGCCCAAAAGGATGGCCAGCCGATTATAGCTGAACAAAATCAAGGCGGCGGCCAGCGCCTGCACCACCATCCAGACCAACGCCTGTTTCACGGTCACAAGGCCGGAAGGAATGGGCCGTGAACGCGTCCGCGCCACCTGACCATCAAAATCGCGGTCCGTGATATCGTTCCAGGTGCAACCCGCCCCGCGCATCAACAAGGCGCCAATGCCACAAGACAGCGCAATCCACAGATCCCACGGGCGCCACCCATCCGCGATGGCCGCCAGCGCCACCCCCCAAAGGCAGGGAATATACAAAAGCCAGGTCCCGATGGGCCGATCCGCCCGCGACAAGCGCAGATACCCAACCACGGGGCGCGGCGCAAAACGGTCAACCCAATTGTCCTTTGGGGCATCGGAAACCTGGGCGGTCGGCTCTGGCAATTCGCGCGGCTCGGTCATAGGTTCGCTTTCATGGAAAAGCCAAAGGTTCGCCTCTATGTAGATCAGCCGCTTGCCATGGGGCAAGCCGTGGCCCTTGGGGCCGAGGCTGCGAATTACCTTTTCAACGTCATGCGGCTGGGTCGCGGGGCGCATGTTGCCCTGTTCAACGGTCGCGATGGCGAATGGCAGGCAGAGATTGCCGAAGCGGGCAAACGGCAAGGGATTGCGCTGTGCCAGGCCCTTACCGCCGCGCAGACCATGCCGCCCGATCTGTGGCTGCTGTTTGCGCCCGTGAAAAAAGAGCGCACCGCCTTTGTGGTGGAAAAGGCGGTAGAGCTGGGCGTGGCGCGGCTAATACCCGTGGCAACGCGGCGCATGAATTCCGAACGCTGGCGCGTTGAAAAGCAAACCGCCCACGCGGTAGAGGCTGCCGAACAATGCGGTGCCACCTTTGTGCCCGAGGTTGGCGCCTTGCAGCCGCTTGACCGCGTTCTGGCAGACTGGCCCGCAGGTCGCGCGCTTTACTGGGCCGATGAAACGCTGGCCGCTGACACCCTGTCAGGTCAG
>JAIOXV010000158.1 GCA_021741465.1 Paracoccaceae bacterium | reverse complement strand
AACCGGAAGGCTCGGCCCGAAGACCCCGAATGAGCCGCGGAACATAGCCGGATTCCGTCCGGGCGCAAGCCCCTTTCTTTACCCCTTGGAAGAAGATCCCGAATCCGGGTTTTTCAGCTTTTCGGCAAGCCCCGCCAAGCCGGCAAAGGGTTTCAGTTCCGCGTCCATCAAGGGGGCCACGCCCACCGCGGCAAAGACCGCCTCGCCAAGTTCGGCACCAGACGCACGGGGGTAAAGCGGCAGCGCCAGCGCCAACGCCTCGGCGGCGATGGCGGCAATATCCAGCACCTCGGGCAAGGGTTCGGTTTCGTCATCCACCATTTCAGCCTCTTCGGCGTCGGGCGGGTTGAAATCGGCGTCATAGCGGCGGCGCACCGGTTCTTCGACGCGGGCAGGCACGGGGGCAAGCGTCACCGAACAAGGTTGCAGCGCTTCGGCAAAAAGCTGGGCTGTCAGGACGAAATCGGCACGGCCGATGGGCTGGATCTCGCCCACAAAGGTAAACTTTGCCAGATCAATCAAGCCCAAGGCATCGGCCACCGCGCGCCGCTCGTCCAGGGTGGGGCGAAAGGCAAAGCGCGTGGGTTTGCGCGCCGAAAGCTGCTGGCTGCGCAGGGGCAGGCTGGGAAAGGGGCGCTCTGCTGCGGCTTGGGGCGTGCCCGCGGGGTCTTGTGCCACAGGGTCTTTCATCGGGGCCTCCTGAAACCTGCGCCCGCGTGCCGGAACACGCGGGGGGGCAGCTTTTGCATTCTTGAACCGGGGCGCATCCCACTGTAAGCCTTTTGCAAAGGGCCTTGGGCCGCGCCATGCCTGTCGATAGTGCCGCACGGCGGCGCTTGCAAGACGGGCGGCGGGGCTGGGCCGAAAAGGGCAGGGGACGGGCATGTCAATCAGGGGTATATCGGGTGGGCGCAGCGGCCAGGGCAGGATCGGCCTTGCGCTGGGTCTGGTGCTGGCGCTGGCACTTTCGGCCTGCAGCGCGGTTTATCAAAACCACGGCTATGTCCCGTCAGATGAAGAACTGGCCCTGATCGAGGTTGGCAAAGACAGCCGCGAAACCGTCGCCGCCACCCTTGGCCGCCCGTCAAGCGAGGGGCTGTTGAACGATGTGGGCTGGTTCTATGTGCAAAGCCGCTGGAAGCAAAGCGGCGTGATGGAACCAAAAGAGATCGACCGGCAGGTGGTGTCGATCACCTTCTCCGAGGCGGGAAAAGTTGAAAACGTTGAACGTTTCGGGCTGGAACAGGGCCGCGTGGTGACCTTGTCGCGTCGGGTTACCGACAGCAATGTCAAAGGGGTCGGGTTCCTTAAGCAGTTGATGGGCAATATCGGACGGCTGCGGGCTGACCAGTTCTTCGACTGACCTGCGCCGCCCCCGCGCCGCCCTTGGGCCGCCCGGTCAACAGGGCCAGATACGCAAAAGGCCGCCCGGTTTGGGCGGCCTTTGTTCATGCAGCCTTTGCGGCCAATCTCAGCTTTCGGGCTCAAAGCGCACCGCGACCCCGTTGATGCAATAGCGCAGCCCTGTGGGCGGCGGGCCATCGGGAAACACATGGCCAAGATGGGCATCACAGCGGGTGCAGCGCACTTCGGTGCGGCGCATGAAATGGCTGGTATCGTCGTGCTCGCCCACCATATCGCCCGGCAGGGCTGCGTTGAAACTGGGCCAACCACAGCCCGATTCGAACTTGGTTCCGGCATCAAAAAGTGGCGCGTCACAGCAGACACAGCGATAGGTGCCGGGGCCGTCGGGAAAGCCTGCATGGCTGAACGGGCGCTCGGTTGCCGCGCGGCGCGTCACCTGAAAGGCCAACTCCCCCAGCTTTGCCAGCCATTCGGCATCGGTTTTCACGATCTTGTCCATCTTTGCGCTTTCCTGTCCGTTGCCCGTTGCTCTTGCATGGCGGGGGATCCTGTCGCAAATCTAGGGCGGGCTGCGGGGTTTTCCAAGCCGCTGATATCGGGGGCATACGTGGGGTTGGAAACGGGGCATCTGTTGGAAACGGGGCATCTGGTGGCACGGCTGGCCGAAGGGCCGCAGGATGTCGCCCGCGCGCAGGAATTGCGCCACCTGTGCTTTGTTGCCGCGCGGGGCCTCGGCCAACCCGGCGGGCGCGAAAGCGACCGGTTTGACGATCTGTGCAGCCATCTTCTGGTCGAAAGCGCCCAAGGCCAACTGCTTGCCGCCTGTCGGCTGCTGTTTCTGCCCGGATTGCGCATCACCGAAAGCTATTCCGCGCAGTTTTACGATCTTGCGCCCTTGCAAAAGACGCCCGGCACCGTGATGGAACTGGGCCGTTTTTGCACGCGGCCCGGCGAGAAGGACCCTGCTATCTTGCGGCTTTCCTGGGCCGCGATCACGCGACTGGTCGATGCGCGGGGGGTCAGCCTGATGTTTGGCTGCAGCTCTTTTCCCGGTGCCGATCCGCAACTGCACAGCGCAGCGCTGGCCCATCTTGGCCACAACCATGCAGCGCCGCCCGGCCAGGGCCCGGCGCGCAAGGGGCAGGTGGTGGACCTGCCCGCCGATGGCGGCGCCGACCCCCGCACAGCCCTTGCCGCCATGCCCGCGCTTTTGCGCAGTTACCTTGCCATGGGCGGGTGGGTCAGCGATCACGCCGTGATCGACCCTGATCTGGACACGCTGCATGTGTTCACCGCCGTCGAGGTCGCGCGCATCCCGCCGGCCCGCGCCCGCGCCCTGCGCGCGCTTGCAGGATAATGCCAAAATTCTTGCAAAGAATTTTATCCAAATTTTTTCGAAAAAATTTGGGCCCGGTTGACGCGGCGCGCGCGCCCGCATAGCCACGGCGCCATGGCACGCGCACCCCTTCTTCAGCTTTCCGGCATCTCGCTGACCTTCGGCGGCAATCCGGTTTTCGACAATCTTGATCTTGTGGTTCAACCCGGCGACCGGGTTGCGCTGGTGGGGCGCAATGGCTCTGGCAAATCCACCTTGATGAAGGTCATGGCCGGTTTGGTCGAACCCGATCACGGTCTGCGCGTGGTGTCTCCGGGCATCACCACCGGCTATATGGAACAAGACCCAGACCTTTCGGCCTTTGCCACCTTGGGCGATTACGCCGCCAGCGGTCTGCCCGAGGGTGAGGCCTATAAGGTTTCGGTTGTCGCCGAGGGCTTGAAATTCAACCCCGAAACCCCGGTTGCCACAGCATCCGGGGGGGAACGGCGCCGCGCTGCGCTGGCCAAGCTGATGGCCGAAGCGCCAGAACTGATGCTTCTGGACGAGCCGACCAACCATCTGGACATTCAGGCCATCGAATGGCTTGAAACCGAACTGAAAACAACGCGTTCCGCTTTCGTGCTGATCTCGCACGACCGGGCCTTTTTGCGGGCGCTGTCCAAGGCCACGCTCTGGATCGACCGGGGCGAGGTGCGCCGCCGCGAGGCCGGGTTCGAAGGCTTTGAAGAGTGGCGCGAAACCACCTGGGCGGAAGAGGACGAGGCGCGCCACAAGCTGGACCGCAAGATCAAGCACGAAGCAAAATGGGCGGTGGAAGGCATTTCCGCCCGGCGCAAGCGCAACATGGGGCGCGTGCGTGCGTTGCAGGCCCTGCGGTCAGAACGGGCAGGTCAGATTCGCCGCCAAGGCACCGCAGCGCTTGAATTGGAAAGCACCACCACCAGCGGCAAAAAGGTGATCGAGGCCATTGGCATCTCGAAAGCCTATGACGACAAGGTCCTGATAAAGAACTTTGATCTGCGCATTCTGCGTGGTGATCGGGTGGCCTTTGTTGGCCCGAACGGCGTGGGCAAAACCACGCTGTTGAAGATGCTGGTGGGCGAGATCGCCCCCGATACCGGCAGTGTCAGTCTTGGAACCAACCTTGAGATCGCGGTTTTCGATCAGACCCGCGCGCAGTTGGACCCCGAGGCCAGCCTTTGGGAAAACCTGACGGGCGATCCGTTGATGAAGGTTTCTGGCGCGTCAGATCAGGTTCTGGTGCGCGGCACACCCAAACACGTGGTGGCCTATCTGAAGGATTTCCTCTTTGACGAACGCCAAGCCCGTGCGCCGGTAAAGGCGCTGTCGGGTGGGGAAAAGGCGCGGCTTTTGCTGGCCAAGCTGATGGCGCGGCCGTCCAATCTGTTGATCCTTGACGAACCGACCAATGACCTTGATGTCGAAACGCTGGATCTGTTGCAGGATATCTTGGGCGAATATGACGGCACGGTGCTGCTGGTATCGCACGACCGCGATTTCATCGACCGGGTGGCGACTGCCACCGTTGCGCTGGAGGGCATGGGGCGCGCCACCGCCTATCCGGGGGGATGGTCGGATTATGCCGCCCAGCGTGGGGCAGACGCATTAGAAATGCCAAAGAAATCAGGGTCATCGCATGTGAACCTGCGCGATGATGTTAAGAAGCTTAGTGAAGGCCTTAGTTTTACTGAAAAAAAGCGACTTGATGCCTTGCCGGGCATCATGGAACGCCTTGAGGCAGAGATTAACAAACTGACCGATTTCCTGTCAGATGCCGAAATGTTCACCCGAGAGCCGGTCAAGTTCCGCAAGGCCACCGAGGCCATCGCCGAGCGCCAACAAGCCCTTGCGGCGGCCGAGGAAGAATGGCTGCTTTTGGCCGAAAAGGACGGCTGAGCCGCGCCCTTACATCAGCGCGGCCACCACCTTCGCGATCATCTGCACATCGTCGCGCGTGCAGTCGAATTGGCCGACCTGAACCCGGATCACATAGGCACCCTTGTGGCGGGTTTGGGTAAGATAGACGCGGCCATCGTCATTGATGCGGTTCAAAAGCGCCTCGGTGGTCGCGTCATCGCCAAGGGCAAAGGTGAACAGCGACAGGCGCGGTTCGGTGACGATCCGGACGCCCGGCAGGGCGCGCAGGGCCTCGCAGGCCTCTTCAGCCCATGCCACATGATTGCGGATGCGGTCGCGCAACCCTTCCAGCCCATAGGCGCGCAAGGTGAACCACAGCTTCAGCGCCCGAAAGCGCCGACCAAGCGGCACCGTCCATTCGTTGAAATTGACGATATCTTCCGTGCCCGCCGTTTCCAGATAGCTGGGCCGTAGGCCAAGGGTCTTTACCTGCGGCGTCGGGTTTCGCAGGAACTGAACCGCGCAGTCGAACTGCGCGCCAAGCCATTTGTGCGGGTTGAAGACAATGCTGTCGGCGGCCTCGATCCCGGCCCACAGCGCGCGGAACTCTGGGGCGATCATCGCAGATCCGGCCCAGGCGGCATCGACATGCACCGGCAATCCGGCGGCATGGGCCACGGCGATACATTCGCCGATCTTGTCGAAGGCGCCCACGCTGGTGCCGCCTGCGCACAAGATCACCCCTGCGGGCAGAAAACCTGCGGCGCGGTCGGCGGCAATGGCCCCGGCCAGCGCGCCGGGTTTCATCGAAAGGCTGCCGTCGGTCGGGATCTTCACCAGATTGTTTTGCCCGATCCCGGCCACGCGCGCGGCCTTGTCAACGCTGGAATGGGTTTCGGCGCTGGCGTAAAGCCGCAAGACGGGCGCGCCGGACAGGCCCTCATGGTTGCCCTCAAACCCAAGCGCCTGTTCACGCATTGTCAGAACCGCCGAAAGCGTGGCGGTGGTGGCGCTGTCATGGATGGTGCCGGTGAACCCTTCGGGCAGGCCCAGCGACTGGCGCAGCCATTGGATCATCACCTGTTCAATTTCGGTCAGCGCGGGCGAGGTTTGCCAGATCATGCCTTGCGCGGCGATGGCATTGGCCAATTGTTCGGCCAGCATTGATGCGGGCGCGGCATTGGCCGGGAAATAGGCGAAAAAGCGCGGGTGCTGCCAATGGGTGATCCCCGGCGGCACGATGCGATCGAAATCGGCAAAGATGGTTTCGATCGGCTCAGGCGTTTCGGGCGGGATGGGGGGCAGTTGCGATGAAATCGCGCCGGGCACCAAGGGCGCGCGTACCGGGCGGTCGCGCAAACTGGCGTGATATTCGCTCGCCCAATCGGCGGCGCGTTTGGACCAAAGGTTCAGATCATCATGATTCATGGCAGGCTCTCCCGATGCGCGACACAAACGGAAAAGGCTTGGCGAGGCAAGGGATTTGCGCTAGGGCTTCGGGCATGAGACAACTGGGCACCTTCGGCATTTGCTGCATTACCTGCTGACATAGGTCACGCGGGCCCGTCTCCATTCCCTCAAAGGATCAGATGACAGACCCGCGAAAGCGGTGCCTTTCGACGGGAAAGAACATGGTCCCGATCAGGCTGCACAATTCCTAATCGCGCAAGAAAAAGGACTTCGTG
>JAIOXV010000157.1 GCA_021741465.1 Paracoccaceae bacterium | reverse complement strand
AGCAAAAGGCCAAGGCGCGCGCCTCTTGGTCGGGGGCGGGCGGCACTGCGGATGCCAAGGTTTGGTTCGAGATTGCCGAGGCGCATGGCACCACCGAATTTCTTGGCTATGAATTGGAAACCGCCGAGGGCCAGATCAACGCGCTGGTGCGCGATGGCACCGAAATCGGCGCGGCCGAAGCTGGTACTTCTGTACAAATCGTGGTGAACCAATCGCCCTTCTATGCCGAAAGCGGCGGGCAGGTTGGCGATCAGGGCTTTATCCGCACCCAGACCGGCGTGGCCGAAGTCACCGACACCCGCAAGACCGCGGGCGTCTTCTTGCATGTTGCGACCGTGACCGAAGGCAGCATTCTGCGCGGCCAGCCTGCAAAGCTGGAAGTGTCGCACGCCCGGCGTTCGCAAATTCGGGCCAACCACTCGGCCACCCATCTCTTGCACGAAGCTTTGCGCCGTGCCCTTGGCGACCATGTGGCGCAAAAGGGTTCGCTCAACGCGCCGGATCGGTTGCGCTTTGATTTCAGCCATTCCACCGGGATGAGTGCGGCCGAGCTGCAGCAGGTTGAGGCGGAAGTGAACGCCTTTATCCGCCAGAATTCGCCGGTGGACACCCGCATCATGACACCGGACGACGCCCGCGCGATTGGCGCACAGGCGCTTTTCGGCGAGAAATACGGCGATGAGGTGCGCGTCGTTTCGATGGGGCTGCATGAAGGTTCCGGCAAAGGGGCGGATGGCAACACCTATAGCCTTGAGCTTTGCGGCGGCACCCATGTGCGGCGCACCGGCGATATCGGGGCTTTTGTGGCGCTTGGCGAAAGTGCTTCGTCTGCCGGGGTGCGGCGCTTCGAGGCCCTGACAGGACAGGCCGCGCTGGACCATCTGCGCGCCCAGGATGCACGTTTGGCCGAGGTTGCCGCGGCGCTGAAAGCGTCGCCGATTGAGGCGCTTGACCGTGTGAAGGGGCTGGTGGAAGAACGCCGCGCCTTGCAGAACGAAGTGGCCACCTTGCGGCGCGAACTGGCCATGGGCGGCAAGGCTGGCGGGCCGGAAGCCAAGGAAATCAATGGTGTAAAGCTTATCGCCCAAGTGATGCAGGGGGTTTCCGGCAAGGATCTTCCCGCGCTGATCGATGAGATGAAGGCGCGCATCGGGTCGGGTGCCGTGGTTTTGATCGCCGACACCGGGGCCAAACCGGCTGTGGCGGCCGGGGTGACGGCGGATCTGACGGCGCGGATTTCGGCCGTGACGCTGGCCAAGGCCGCGGTTGAGGCTTTGGGCGGCAAAGGGGGCGGCGGACGTCCAGATATGGCGCAGGGCGGCGGGGCTGACATTGCGCTGGCCGATGCTGCCTTGAAAGCGGTCGAAGCCGCGCTGGAGGTCTAAGATGCCCACCGCTTTGTGGATTGCCCATGTGCATGTGACCGACGCCGAGGCTTATGGCAAATATGCCGCCCTTGCCGGCCCGGCGATTGCCGCGCATGGCGGCTATTTCCTGGCCCGGGCGGGCCGCTATGTGCAGCTTGAAGGCAATGACCGCCCGCGCAATGTGGTGGCGCGCTTTCCAAGTTTGGAAAAGGCGGTCGAATGTTACCATTCTGGCGCCTATCAGACCGCGCTGTCGCATGCACGCGGCGCATCGGTGCGCGATCTGATGGTGGTCGAAGAGGCTGAATGAGAAAGTTTGCGCGGATTTTTCCCGCGCAAACGCCGGTTTTCATGGTAGTGTTCAAAAAAAACACGATGAGGCAGGCAATGTTAACCGTGAAAGGGCAGCGCTGATGTGCCGCTGGGCCGCGTATTCCGGGGCACCGATTTTCCTTGAGGAAATCATCAGCCGTCCGGGCCATTCACTCATTCATCAAAGCCATTGCGCCACGCAATGCCATTCGGCCATCAATGCCGACGGGTTCGGCGTGGCCTGGTATGGCGACCGGCCCGAACCGGGGCTTTACCGCGATGTGATGCCGGCCTGGTCTGATCCGAATTTGCGCAGCCTGACGGCTCAGGTGCGGTCGGGGTTGTTTTTGGCCCATGTGCGCGCCAGCACCGGGTCGGCGATCAGCCGCAACAATTGCCATCCTTTCGTGCATGGCCAGTGGTCTTTCATGCACAACGGGCAGGTCGGCGGCTATGACAATTTCCGCCGCGATGCCGATATGATGATCCCTGACAGCCTTTATGGCGCGCGCAAAGGCGCCACCGATTCCGAGGCGATTTTCCTTGTCGCCATGGCCGAGGGGCTGGATGGAGACCCGCGCGCGGCCTTGGAACGCGCCTCGGCCCGTTTTATCACGCTGGCCCGCCAGAAGGGTGCCTTGCCGCATCTGCGGATGACCGCCGCCCTGTCTGATGGGCACCGGCTTTATGCCTTGCGCTATGCCACCGACGAAAACGCCCCCTCGCTTTACTATCGCTGGTCGGCCACGCGCGGGGGCATGGCGGTGGTGTCAGAACCGCTGGAGGCCGAAGAGGGTGGCTGGAACGAGGTTCCGACAGCCAGTTTCTGCACCTTTGATGGCGACAGGGTGAAGATCGAAGATTTCATGCCCTGCCGGCTGGCCGCAGCCGCCTGAGACGTTGATCCATAACATTAAAAAACCGCCCCAAGAGGCGGTTTTTATTATCGTATCATTCTTTGGCGCGATTGCGCTTGCGCTCGTTCGGATCAAGGAAGCGTTTGCGCATCCGCACTGATTTCGGCGTGACTTCGACCAGTTCGTCATCGTCGATATAGGCAATGCACTGTTCCAGCGACATCTTGACCGGTGTCGTCAGGCGCACCGCTTCATCGGTGCCCGAGGCCCGCACGTTGGTCAATTGCTTGCCCTTCAGCGCGTTGATCTCAAGATCGTTGTCGCGGTTGTGTTCGCCAAGGATCATGCCGGTATAGATCGGCTCTTGCACACCGATGAAGAAGTGGCCGCGATCTTCCAGCTTCCACATGGCATAGGCCACCGAGATGCCGGTTTCGATCGAGATCAGAACGCCCTGACGGCGACCTTCGATCGGTCCCTTGTGCGGAGCCCAGTCGTGGAACACGCGGTTCAACACGCCGGTGCCGCGCGTGTCGGTCATGAACTGGCCGTGATAGCCAATCAAGCCGCGCGACGGCACATGGGCGATGATGCGGGTCTTGCCTGCACCTGCCGGTTTCATTTCCACCAGATCACCCTTGCGGGGACCGGTCAGCTTTTCGATCACCGGGCCGGTGTATTCATCATCGACGTCGATGGTCACTTCTTCGATGGGCTCATGTTTCACGCCATCGATGTCACGGAACAGCACGCGCGGGCGGCTGATCGACAGCTCGAACCCCTCGCGGCGCATGTTTTCGATCAGGACGCCCATCTGCAATTCGCCGCGACCCGCAACTTCGAACGCGTCGCCCGAAGGGGTGTCGGTGACTTTGATGGCAACGTTGATCTCGGCCTCTTTCATCAGACGTTCACGAATGACGCGCGACTGTACCTTTGAGCCTTCTTTGCCGGCCAAGGGAGAATCGTTGATGCCAAAGGTCACCGAGATGGTCGGCGGATCAATCGGTTGCGCGGGCAGGGCGGTGTCAATTTCCAGCGCGCAAAGCGTATCGGCCACTGTGGCCTTGGACATGCCGGCAAGCGTGACGATATCGCCGGCTTCTGCCGCATCAATCGGGGTCTGTGTCAGGCCACGGAAGGCCAGAACTTTCGACACGCGGAACTGTTCGATCCGCTCGCCGTCGCGGGTGATGGCCTTGATGGTTTCGCCGGCGCGCAGGGTGCCTGCTTCAACCCGGCCTGTCAGGATGCGGCCGATGAAAGGGTCTGCCGACAGGGTGGTTGCCAACATCTGGAAGGGTTCATTGCGGCGTGCGATTTGCGCGGGCTCAGGCACATGCTTCAGCACTAGGTCATAAAGCGCGTTCAGGTCCTTGCGCGGACCGTCCAGATCAGCATCCGCCCAGCCAGCGCGGCCCGAGGCGTAAAGATGCGGGAAATCAAGCTGTTCATCGGTTGCACCAAGGTTGGCGAAAAGATCGAACACTTCATTCAGCGCGCGCGCCGGTTCCGCGTCGGGCTTGTCGACCTTGTTCAGGACGACGATCGGGCGCAGGCCAAGGGCAAGGGCCTTGGAGGTCACGAATTTGGTCTGCGGCATCGGGCCTTCGGCGGCGCCCACCAACAGCACAACCCCATCCACCATCGACAAGATGCGTTCCACCTCGCCACCGAAATCGGCGTGGCCGGGGGTGTCAACGATGTTGATCCGCGCGCCCTGCCATTCAAGGCTGGTGCATTTGGCCAAAATCGTGATGCCACGCTCGCGTTCGATATCGTTGCTGTCCATGGCGCGTTCGGACACGGCCTGATTTTCGCGGAACGAGCCGGACTGTTTCAGCAGTTCGTCCACCAAGGTGGTTTTGCCATGGTCGACGTGCGCGATAATGGCGATGTTGCGAAGCTCCATCGGAGAGGTCTCTTTCACTTGTCTGCTTGTTGCCGCGCCTCCTACAGGACGCGCGGCAGAAAGGCCAGAGGAACCTTCCATCGCCGCTTTCGCTTGCGATGCAGGGCCCGCGGGGCCTTTATCAGTCGGCCCGGGTCAGTCGGCTTTGGTCAGGCCTGCCTTGTAAAGCACACCCGCCAATGCCCCCCCCACCAAGGGGGCAAGGATGAACACCCAAAGCTGCGCAATGGCGCCCCCGCCGGAAAACAGCGCCGGCCCGATCGAGCGGGCAGGGTTCACCGAAACCCCGGTGACATTGATCCCCACAAGGTGAATGGCCGCGAGCGTCAGGCCAATGGCAAGCCCGGCAAAACCCGCAGCAGCCCCTTTGCCAGTGGCACCAAGGATCACGGTGACAAAGACAAATGTCATGACACATTCAAAGACCAAAGCCGCCGTCAGGCCGTATTCGCCCAGATAGCCCGGACCATAGCCATTGGCGCCAAGCCCGCCCGACCAGCCTGCGCTGCCCGAAGCGATCAGGTAAAGCACCCCGGCACCGATCACAGCGCCGGCAACCTGTGCCGCGGCATAGCTGGCGCATTCCCCCAAGCTCATGCGGCCCGCTGTCACCATCCCCAGCGAAACGGCCGGGTTCAGATGCGCCCCGGAAATCGCCCCGATGCCATAGGCTGCGGCGACAATGGCCAGCCCGAAGGCCAGAGAAATGCCGGTAAAGCCGATTGCGGCCCCCCCGATCACCGCCGCACCGCAGCCGAAAAGAACCAGAATGAACGTGCCGAGAACCTCGGCAATCAGTTTTTTGGACATAAACCCTCCTGAAATCATCACGATCAGCCCCGGCGGTCTTGACGCGCCACAGAGCCATGCTTTTCCCGCAAACATCCTTTGCCCGGGGCGCAGGTTGCCTTTGGGACGCGCAAAGGCTATCTCTGGGACTGGACAATTTGCAGGGGGAATTTCCTGTGCGCGATCTCAAGCTGCCCGACCAGCGCCACCCTGAAAAGGCGCATCGCCCTGACCAGGAACAGCCGAAAAAACCCTCATGGATCCGGGTTAAGGCCCCGACGTCAGAGGGTTACAAGAAGACGCGCGAGATCTTGAAATCGAAGAAACTGGTCACGGTTTGCGAAGAGGCCGGTTGCCCCAATGTCGGGGAATGCTGGTCAGCAGGCCATGCCACCATGATGATCATGGGCGAAATCTGCACCCGAGGCTGCACATTTTGCAATGTGGCAACTGGCCGGCCGCAGGCGCTGGATGCTTTCGAGCCGGGCAAGGTTGCCCATGCGGTGGCCGAGTTGGGGCTGAATCATGTGGTCATCACCAGCGTTGACCGGGATGATCTGGAAGACGGCGGGGCCGAGCATTTCGCCCAGACCATCCGCGCCATTCGCCACCGCGCGCCCGCAACCACGATCGAAATTCTGACGCCGGATTTCCTGAAATGCCCGCCGAGTGCTTTGGAAAAAGTGGTCGCGGCGCGCCCGGATGTCTTTAACCACAACCTCGAGACTGTGCCGGGCCTTTACCTTGAGGTGCGTCCCGGCGCGCGGTATTTCCATTCACTGCGGCTGTTGCAGAAGGTAAAGGAACTCGACCCGGCGATGTTTACCAAATCGGGCATCATGGTGGGGCTTGGCGAAACCCGCGCGGGGGTTTTGCAGGTGATGGACGACATGCGCGCTGCCGATGTCGATTTTCTGACCATCGGCCAATATCTGCAACCAACCCCCAAGCACCATAGGGTCGATCGGTTTGTGACGCCCGAGGAATTCAAAAGCTATGAAGAGGCCGCCTATGGCAAAGGCTTCCTGATGGTGTCTGCCACGCCCCTGACGCGGTCAAGCTATCATGCGGGCGATGATTTTGCCCGGTTGCGCGCCGCGCGTCTGGAAAAATTGGGCCGCGCCTGA
>JAIOXV010000156.1 GCA_021741465.1 Paracoccaceae bacterium | reverse complement strand
GGCGGCGGCCCCCTTGGGTGCCGTGCCGCAGATCGCGCCGATTGCCGCCTTGCGCGCACTGATCGCTTCGCCGAACTATGGCCACAAGGCCTGGGTCTATGAACAATATGACAGCCAGGTTGGGGCCGATACCGTTATCGCCCCCGGCGCGGGCGCGGGTGTTGTGCGGGTGCATGGCACCGGCAAGGCGCTTGCGTTCACCTCGGATGTCACGCCGCGCTATGTCAAGGCGAACCCTTTTGAAGGCGGCAAGCAGGCGGTGGCGGAAGCCTATCGCAATCTGACAGCCGTTGGGGCGACGCCTCTGGCCAGCACCGACAACCTGAATTTCGGCAACCCCGAAAAGCCTGAAATCATGGGCCAATTCGTGGGTGCGATCAAAGGCATCGGTGCGGCTGTCGCGGCGCTTGATATGCCGATCGTGTCGGGCAACGTGTCGCTTTACAATGAAACCGATGGGTCGGGCATTTTGCCCACCCCGACGATTGGCGCGGTGGGCCTGTTGGCCAGCCTTGACGATCTGATCGCCGGACGGCCGCAAGACGGTGATCTGGCGCTGGTTGTCGGGGAAACCCTGGGCCATCTTGGCCAATCGGCCCTGCTGGCCGAGGCCTTTGGCCTTGAGGCGGGCGACGCGCCGCATGTCGATCTGGCAGCCGAAAAACGCCATGGCGATTTTATCCGCGCTGCCCGCAAGGCGTTTCGCGCCTGCACCGACCTTGGCGATGGTGGCCTTGCGCTTGCGGCCTTTGAAATGGCCGAAGGCGCGGGGCTCGGGGTGCAGCTTGACGTGGCCGAGATCGCCCAGCTTTTTGGCGAAGATCAGGCGCGCTATCTGGTGGCCCTGCCCCCGTCGGGCCTTGCCGCGCTGCAAGCTGCCGCCAAAACCGCAGGCGTGCCCTTGGCCGAGGTTGGCAGCTTCGGCGGCGCAACCGTGACCCTTGGCCATGACAGCGCCGGCTTGGCAGAACTGTCGGCCCTTTACCGCGGGGCCTTTGCAAAGGCCGTTGGCTGATGCTGCGGCGGGCCCGGATTTCGGACCTGCCACGGGTCGATGCGCTGTGGCGCGCGCGCGAAAACGCCCCTTGGATCGAGCCGCCGGAAGAAGGCGAGATCGAAGCCGCAATCGCGCAATCCTTTTGTTACCTGTGGGAGGGTCCTGGCCCACAGCCCGGCTTTGCGGTGTTGATGACATGGGTGCCCCGGGTCTTTGGGCTTTCGGCCATTGCCTGCCCGCCCGGTCAGGGCACGCCCTTTCTTAAAGCGGTGCTGGCAGAGGTCTTTGGCCCGTTGAATGGCCACCGCATCGGCCTTGATGTCACCGCAGACAATGCCCGTGCGATCGCGCTTTATGAAAAGCTTGGCTTTCGCCGCGAAGGCCTAATCCGCGAATGCTGGCAGCGGCCAGATGGCGATTGGTCCGATTGTTATCTGATGGGCCTTCTTGGCCGGGAATGGGCGCCATGACCGCCGATCCCGGCATCTTGCGCCCTGCCACGTCCGCCGATTTCGGCTTTATCCGCAATTTGGCGCAAGACCCCGCCAATGCCCCCTTCATCACCGATGAAGATGAAACCGCCCTTGGCGCCTATCTTGGCGATGGTTCCGCGCGGTTGTGCATCTGGCAAGAACAGGGGCAACCTGCGGGGTTTGCGCTGTTTTGCGAAATTGGCCATCCGACGGGCCGGGTGGAATTGCGCCGCCTTGCGCTGGCCAAAACCGGTGGTGGGCGCGGGGTTTTCTTTGTCAAACACTTGACCGATCATGCTTTTTCCAACCTAGGCGCGGCACGGGTCTGGCTGGATGCCAGCGGTGAAAACCCCCGTGCGGCGCGGGTCTATCAAAAGCTTGGCTATAGGCTGGAAGGGGTGCAGCGCGCCCATTGGTGGCGGCCCGCGCTTGACCGCTCTGTCGATCTTATGCTTTTCGGCATGCAGCGGGCGGAATGGCGCGCCTGACGCCTGCCTCTTGCCCCTGCGCCGCCCCGGCCTTACATCTGTGCAAAGACCAAAGGAGCCTGCCCATGGCCATGGAAGCCGAAGACATCGAAGCCTTGATCCGCGCCGCCTTTCCGCAGGCCAAGATCACCGTGATGGACACGGTGGGCGACAAGAACCACTGGGCCGCCGAAGTGATCGACCCATCGTTTCGCGGCATGAACCGGGTGCAACAGCAACGCGCGGTCTATGCCAGCCTGAAAGGCAAGATGGACGGCGCGCATGGCGAGTTGCACGCGCTGGCCCTTACAACAAAAGCCCCGGACTAAGCCACACGCCCTGCCCCAAAGGCTCCGGCCAGTCCCCGAAATTCGCACCGGTCGCCCCGGTGCCCCATGCAAGGAAACGCGACCATGACTGCAGCAGACCAGATCCGCGAAACGATCCAGAAAAACGACGTGGTGCTTTACATGAAAGGCACCAAGATGATGCCGCAATGCGGGTTTTCCAGCCGCGTGGCAGGTGTCTTGAACTACATGGGCGTCGAATTTGCCGATGTGAACGTGCTGGCCGACGCCGAAGTGCGTCAGGGGATCAAGGATTTCTCAGACTGGCCAACCATTCCGCAGCTTTATGTGAAGGGCGAATTTGTCGGCGGTTGTGACATCGTCACCGAAATGGCGCTGTCGGGCGAATTGGATACGCTGTTCGAACAAAGCGGCATCGCCTATTCGAAAGAGGCCGCAGACCGTATCCGCGAAGCCAACAAGGGCTGATCTGAGCGGACAGGCGTCCCAAAATTCAAAGGGGGCCGTGATTGGCCCCCTTTTGCGTTAAGTCGTTCAGCCGTTAGGGGCCTTTCAGCCGTTCTGGGCGCTGCATTCCGCCAAAAGCTGCTCATTGGTCGGATCTTCGGCCAAGAGCCTGAACAACATCAGATTTTCGCCCTTTACATGCAACCGATAGCCGCTTTGCGGATCGGTATCTACAAACCGAACGCCAGACCCGCTGATATCCTGCACCATGGCGCGCACGATCCCACCGATCTGCACCGCGGCAAAGCTCATCCCTGCGGTTGGGGTGAAATAGGCGACAGACAGTTCATCAAAGGCGCTGGTGCATCCGTAAGAAACGGTTTGAACCCGCGCCCCATCTGATTGCCACAGGCTTTGGGCAAATCCGGCCCCCGGCAAAAGGCAAAGGGCAAGCGCAAGGCGTTTCAGCATCGGGGGAACCTGTCTGGAAAGGACGAATCTCTGTCCCGCCTCATGCCAGAAGCGCCTGTGATGTAACATGGGAAGAACAGGGGCAGGTTCCCCGTTCGGGACCAAAAACCACCCGAACACCGAACCTGTCATCGGCCCTGCCCAAGGCGCCGTATCGGGCCCCGTATCAGGCCCCGTATCAGGCCCCTGCCCTGTCATCCAGCCTTGCAGCAAGCGCCTCGGCCCGCGCGGCCAGTTCTGCAAGCGTTTCAACCACTTGCGGCGGGATGACCGGCACTTCCATCTTTTCACGCTGGGGCACGGGGCGGCCCTCGATCTCGGCCAGCTGGGCCTTGAGCTGGCGGTTTTCATCCTCAAGCGCCGCCGCCTTGTCGGCCAGCATCAACCCCGACATCAACAAGAGCCGTGCCTCGGGCAGACGCCCCATCGACGCAACCAAGGGCTGGGCTTCACTGTCCAGCATGGCAGCAGCGGCGCGCAGAAAATGCTCTTCCCCGGGCTGACAGGACACCTGAAAGCTGCGGCCACCAATGGCGATTTCCAGATCAGGCATTGGGGTTCTCCTGCAAGGCGGCGCGCACCAACGGGTCAAGTGCGGCAAGAATTTCGGCGGCCTCTTCGGCCTCATCGGCGCGGGCGGCCCGCAGGGCCGAGATTTCGCGACCCGCTTCGGCCAAGACCCGGCGCAGCGTGGCGATTTCGTCGCTTTGGCCTGCCAGTTGGGCCTGAAGGGCGGCAAGCTCAGCGCTGCTGTCTTCGGCCAGATCAGCCGCCGCCGCCGCATTCGGCGCTGCTGTCGGGGCATCGCGCAGAACGCGCAGGCGTTCGTTCAACTGGGCGTTGGTCATGCGCTCTTCGTCAAGTGCCTCGGTCAGATGGGCAATGCGTGCCGCCTCATCCCCGACCGCAGCGCCATCAAGCAGCCGCTCTGCACCTTTGGTGATCCGCTCCATTGCAGCGGTGATCCGCCGTTCAAGCTCAACAATGTCCTGCATGGAACTGTGCGCCCTTTCCTGTATATCAAACCCTGCGGTTGCATATGGGCCTTTGCCTGACAGCGTTGCGAATCGCAAGGCCAGCGTCAAGTGCGATCATAGCGGGATGGGCGCGCCGGGTCTTGTCTTTAGACACAAGGCCTTGCGAGGCGCGCTTGAACTTGCCGCCCATGGTGCTATGCACCCCCAAACCCCGCAATCAGCCGCAAGGAATGCCGCCTTGGATATCGAGACCCTCCGCGCCCGCCACCCTGACCATTGGATGCGCGCAGCCGCAATCCGTACTCTGACGCTGGATGCCGTGGCCGCCGCCAATTCCGGCCATTCCGGCATGCCGATGGGTATGGCCGATGTGGCCACCGTCTTGTTCGAAAAACATCTGCGCTTCGACCCCAAGGCACCGCGCTGGCCCGACCGTGACCGGTTCATCCTGTCGGCGGGCCACGGCTCGATGCTGATCTATTCGCTGTTGCACCTGACGGGCTATGAAGATGTGACGCTGGAGGAGATCAAGAATTTCCGCCAATGGGGTGCCATCACCGCCGGTCACCCTGAATATGGCCATGTCGCGGGGGTCGAAACCACAACCGGCCCGCTGGGCCAGGGCATTTCAAATGCGGTCGGCTTTGCCATGGCTGAGACCCACCTGCGCGCGCGCTGGGGGGCAAAGATCCAAGACCACTATACCTGGGTCATCGCTGGCGATGGCTGCCTGATGGAAGGTGTCAGCCAAGAGGCGATCGGCATTGCTGGCAAGCACAAGCTGAACCGGTTGATCGTGCTTTGGGATGACAATGGCATCACCATTGACGGCAAGGTCTCCTTGTCGGACGCAACCGACCAGAAGGCCCGCTTTGCCGCCAGCGGTTGGAACGTTCTTGAATGCGACGGCCACGATCCGGTGTCGATTGACGCGGCCATGGTTGCGGCCAAGACATCCGACCGCCCGACGTTGGTGGCCTGCAAGACCCACATCGCCTTTGGCCATGCCGCCCAAGACACCTCCAAAGGCCATGGCGCCTTGACCGACAAGGCCCAGTTGCAGGCGGCAAAAGACGCCTATGGCTGGAAAGGTGGCCCCTTCGAAGTGCCCGCCAAGGTCAAGGCCGAATGGGAAGCAATGGGCGCGCGCGGTGCCAAGGCCCATGCCGAATGGAAAACCCGTGTGGCCGCGCTTTCCGCCGCCAAACAGGCCGAACTGGTGCGGATCTTCTCGGACGAGGCACCGGCCAAACTGCCCGCCGTTATCCGCGCGGTGAAAAAGGCTGCGGTTGAAAACCCGGCCAAGCTTGCCACCCGCAGCGCCTCGGAAAAGGTCTTGGCGGCGGTCAATCCGATCATGCCGGAAACCTTTGCCGGATCTGCCGACCTGACAGGGTCGAACAATACCAAGACCGCCGATCTGGGCGTGTTCAACGCCGAAACCCCCGGTGGCCGCTATATGTACTGGGGCATCCGCGAACATGGCATGGCGGCGGCAATGAACGGCATGGTGCTGCATGGCGGCGTGCGTCCCTATTCGGGCACTTTCATGGCCTTTACCGATTATGCTCGCCCCGCGATGCGCCTGTCGGCCCTGATGGGCCTGCCGGTGGTCTATGTCATGACCCATGACAGCATCGGCCTTGGCGAAGACGGTCCGACCCACCAGCCGGTGGAACATCTGGCGATCAGCCGGGCCACACCCAACACGCTGGTCTTCCGCCCGGCGGATCTGGTGGAAGTGGCCGAATGCTGGGAACTGGCGCTCAGCCAGAAGGCCACGCCTTCGGTGATGGCGCTGAGCCGGCAGAATCTGTCCGCAGTGCGCCAGACCCACACCAATACCAACCTGTCCGCCAAAGGCGCCTATGTGCTGGCCGAGGCGACCGGCAAGCGTCAGGCGATCTTGATGGCGACCGGCTCGGAAGTGGAAATCGCCATGGCCGCACGCGCGGCGCTGGAAGCCCTTGGCATCGGCACCCGCGTGGTCTCGATGCCCTCGATGGAGCTTTTTGCCGCCCAGGACGCCGCCTACCGCAAGCGCGTTCTGCCCGCAGGCCCGGTGCGTGTGGCCATCGAGGCCGGCGTGCGCATGGGCTGGGACCGCTGGCTTTTGGGGGAGCGCGGCCGCGATGGCAAAGCTGACTTCGTCGGCATGTCATCCTTTGGTGCCTCTGCGCCTTATGACCGACTTTACAAGGAGTTCGGCATCACCGCCGAGGCGACCGTTGAAAAGGTCAAAGCGCTGCTGTGACCGCGCGCGAATTTTCGTCGAAAATTCGATCAGG
>JAIOXV010000155.1 GCA_021741465.1 Paracoccaceae bacterium | reverse complement strand
TCAAAGCAAGCTCAGCAGCAGCCAAAACGAAAAGGGAGGCCACGCATGTCTTGACCCAAGCATAACCCGAAGAACATAACCTTCAGGCGGGTCAATTCTCGATGAAAAACTCGGGTCACTTCCGGGTGGAAATCAACAGCACGAACGCACACAGAAGTGTGCAATGACTGTGCAACGCACGAACTCTGAAGTGTGCTATGCGCTAGCGCTTGATTTTGTTGATTTAAGTGGTGCCCAGAGCCGGAATCGAACCAGCGACACGCGGATTTTCAATCCGCTGCTCTACCAACTGAGCTATCTGGGCACTTTCAAAGGGAACCTTTCGGGACCGCCTTGGTTGGTTGGCGGGTGATAGTCCAGCATCCTTGCGCTGTCCAGAGGGTTTTGCCGGATTTTCGCGACTTTTCCGTTTATTGCGGGCGCGGTGGCGTGGGCTCGGATGCCGCCGGGTTTTCGTCATCAATGGCTTCGGCGGGAATGGCATAGCTGCCGCTCAGCCATTTGGCCAGATCGACGTCGGCGCAGCGGTTCGAGCAGAAGGGGCGATACTTTGGGTCGCTTTTACGCGCACAGATCGGACAGTTCATGCCAGCAGATCCGACAGGGGAAGCCGGTCACGGCGGCGGGTGAATTCGTAAAGTCCAAGTGTCGTCCAACCGGCAAGTGTCACATCAGGGCCATCGCCTTTGAAGGCGGCGCGGATGACCTGTTCCAGAATGGCGCGCTCTTTCTTCGGCTGTGGGGCGAAATCCACCACCACTTGCCCCCCAAGCCCGCGCAGGCGTAATTGGCGCGGCAGGTCGCGGGCGGCGGCGATATTGGCCTTCAGGCTTGCTGCAGGCGAGGTGTCGGGGCCGGTGTTCACATCCACAGCCACCAGCGCGCGGGTCGGTTCAATCATCATATGCCCGCCGCCTTGCAGGGCGACGCGTGGGGTCAAAAGCGTGTCGATCTGCTCCAGCACGCCATGGGCTTCGAACCCGCCGGGGCGGTCTTCGACCATGTCGGGCACCGGTGTCGTCCAGTCCCGCCAGGCGGTTTCCTGCGCGCCGGGGCCATCGACCAGAAGTTCAGGCGCGCCGTCAAGGTCGGCCAAAACGGTGCTGGCCAGATCCCGCATGGCGGCGATGTCTTGGACGATTTCTTCTTCGTCAGCCTCAAGCGCTGCAGAGCGGATAATAAGGCCAAGGCGTGCATCGGCCCCCAGCATGGCCCCTTTGGCCACAGCGTCAAGTTCGGCACGCACCTCTTCGTCGCGGATGGCGCGGCTGATGTTCAGGCCCGGCGCATCAGGGGTGATGATTGCGTAGCGCGACTTGAAAAGAATGCGGGTGGAAACCGGTGTTGCCTTGCCCGCTTCGGTCGGACCCGACACTTGCACCAAAAGCCGCTGGCCGGGACTGATGCCCGAGACCTGCCGCAAGAAACCAGAGCCCCCCGCCGGCAGTTTTACGAAGATGCCGCCTTGCCCCTTCATCGGGCGATCCGCCACCGCACGATAGATCGCGCCGGGCAGGATGACATCCCCTTCGGGATCAATCGCCAGTTCTTCGATCTGGCCATCAACCACAAGGGCGGCGGCGTCGCGGCCGTTGATCTGGTCAAGAAGAACGATGCGGCCCGTGGTCATGACGATCTCCAGACCGGGTATCCGGCGGCTTGTAAAAGAGCGGCGGTTTCGGCCAGAGGCAGGCCGACGATGCCGGTGAAAGACCCTGAAATCCAAGGAATAAAGGCCCCGGCAGCGCCTTGGATGGCATAGCCACCGGCCTTGCCCTGCCATTCGCCGCCCTGAAGATAGGCATTAAGCTCAACGTCCGACAGGCGCTTCATCTTGACCGCTGATACGCTTTCGCGGGTCCAAATGCGGGTGCCCCGACGAACGGCGATGGCGGTGATGACATCATGACGACGCCCGCCCAGGGCTGTCAGAAACTGCGCGGCTTCGCCTGCATCGCGCGGCTTGCCCAGAATGCGGCGGCCAAGGGCAACCGTGGTATCGGCGCACAAAACGATGTCATCGTCCCCGGCCGGCACTGCCGCTGCCTTTTCACGCGCCAGCCGCGCGCAATAGGGGCGGGGAAGCTCACCCTTCTTGGGGTCTTCGTTGATGTCGGGGGGGGTTATAGCATCTGGCACAATGCCAAGCTGCGCAAGAAGTTCCTTCCGGCGCGGGCTGCCTGATCCAAGAATGAAGCGCAAGGGAACCGCTTACTTGAAGCGATAGTTGATGCGGCCCTTTGACAGGTCATAAGGGGTCATCTCGACCTGCACCTTGTCACCTGCCAGCACGCGAATGCGGTTCTTGCGCATCTTTCCTGCCATTACAGCGATAAGTTCATGGCCGTTGTCAAGCTCGACCCGGAACGTCGCATTGGGCAGGAGTTCCTTCACAACGCCGGGAAATTCGAGAATGTCTTCCTTGGCCATGGTCACTCCAATAGGGGTTGGCCCGCTCCGGAAAGCCCGGTGCAAGCATGGCCGGGCATATGCGCCGGAATCGGGGGGTTTTCAAGGGAAAAACGCGCAGGCGTCAGGCTGTGCCCAAGCGGGCCAGTTGTTCGGGCCAATGGGCGTGGTTCAGAACGCCCCCGTCACGGCGCACCTCGCGGATGGTTTCAAGGCTGATCTCGGCCATGGTCCAGCCGGGTGTGTTCAATGCACCTTCGGCCAAAATGCCATTGGCCGGAAAGCCGCGATCGGGGGGGCCATAGATGCTGGCCGCGCCGACATTCTCATCCACCGCCGGGCAGAAATCGCACAGGCCAACCGTAGGCGAATGCACCACAACGCATTGATTTTCAAGCGCTCTTGCCATTGATCCCACGCGCACACGGGTAAAGCCTGCAAAGCTGTCGGTGCACGAGGGCGCAAGCAGTATCTCTGCCCCTTGTTCCACCAGCGCGCGCGCCAGAAGCGGAAATTCGCTGTCATAACAGATGACCACGCCGATGCGGCCCAGATCGGTGTCAAAGGCGGTCAAGCCGTGCCCTGCCACCACATCCCAGGTCTCGCGTTCAAAGCGCGTCATGATTTGCTTGTCCTGATGGCCGACAAGGCCGGACGGCCCGTAAAGGGATGCGCGGTTCACCGGGCGCTGGCCGATGAAAACCGGACCAGATGCGCCAAGGATATGCACGTCATGCTTGGCCGCAAGTTCAAGATGCAAGGCATCAAGGGCGGGTTTCCGGCGTGCCACCTCATGCAGGCCAGCCTCGAGGTTTTCGGCAACCGCCCGCCCGCCAAGACTGGTCAGTTCCATCGCCCCGTACTCAGGGAATGTCAGCAGATCGGCCCCTTGGCCTGCCGCATCGGCCACCCATGTTGCCAGATGGGCAGCAAAATCATCGAAATGGTCAAACCAGGTCAGCGGATAGGCCGCGGCGGCAAGCTTCATGAGGCAGTCTCCCGAATAAAATGGGGGCGCAAAAGGTTCCCCTCGCGCGCCCCGCACAGCCTGTTTGTCCAAGCCTGTTCAGATTATCAAGATGTCATCAACCAATTGCGCCTTTGTCATACCCATGACCGTCAGGATGTCACCATCCAGATTAAAGCGCACGCCGCCCGAAATATTGGTCGCCGCCGCCATCAGCGCCGAAACGCTGCCAGTGCCCGCCGCGTCAAAGATCAGGGTATCCAGATCATTCTGAAAATCCGTGACACGGTCGCCTGTGCTGATCTGCCCCTCGACAAAGATGAACCGGTCTGCCCCGGCACCGCCCGTCAGCGTGTCGGCGCCCAAGCCGCCATCCAGCCGGTCATTGCCGCCGTCTCCCACCAAAAGGTCCGCGCCCGAACCGCCTTTCAGCAGATCATTGCCCGTTCCGCCGCGGATCTGGTCATTGCCGGCGTCGCCCGACAGCGTGTCGTTGCCGGCATTGCCAAAGAGCTTGTCATTGCCATTTCCGCCATAGGCGTAATCGGCAAAATTCGATCCCACAATACGGTCCGCCCCGGACAGCATCTGGCGCAAAACGGCGCGGTCATCGGTCATGCTGGTGGTCAAACTGGCGTTGAAGACCGCCACCAAGCTGACGCTAAACCCGACAAAGGCAAAATAGTTGGTTGCGGTGCCGCCGCCATTGGTTTGCACGGTTTCGGTAAGCGTCAGCCCTGTTGCCGTGCCAGAAAGTGGATTGTCCTGCGCGTTCAAGACAAAATTGTTGCCACCGACGGCAACCTTGGCTGTCGCGTTGGAAAAGTTGTTCGCGCCTGCCCAAAACGCGATCATATCGGTGGCTGAATAGGTGCCCGTCAGTCCTGGGATCTCGCTTGAATCCACGGATGGATTGACGTTGTCGAAAAAGCCAAATCGCGGCAGCGAACCAAGGGTCGTGAAATTCAATTCACGAAAATCCAGAAAACCGTTCGAAACAACCTGCGCCATTGGGGTAACTCCTGCAACCATTTGAACTTACGAACACAAGCAAGGTTAAGCAAATCGAACGGTTATCGCAAGGGGTGCGCTGAAAGGGCGGCGCAGCAGGCCGTTCGACCGCAGAAATTGGCGTCTAAAGCGCCCGCATCCAGAATTGCAATGGTTTCACCGTTTCCCCTGCGTCGCCAAGGTCCTTCCAGGAAAACTCTGCCAGAACCCCTGGCAGTTTGGCGTAGCCCCGCCCGGCCCAGAACGCATCATTGGTGCGATAGGTTTCGGGGCGCAGCGGATGGGTTTCGGGCCGAACGACCGAACAAAAGGCCACGTGGGTTCGGCCATGGTCACGGGCGTGGGCCTCGCGCAGGTCAAAAAAGCGGTGGCCAAGGCCCTGTCCGCGATAGGCTGGCAGCAGCACCGATTCCGCGCCATAGACAATGCTTCCGGCGGCAAGGCCAATCTGGCGCAAGGGGGCGGCAAAGCCCTCGGCATGGTCTTCCATGAAGGTTGAGGTGGAGGCACCAACCAAAATGCCCGCGTCAAAGGCCCCCACCAGCAAAGCCCCGGCATTGTTGCGGTAGGTTTTCAGATAGTCGCGCTCATAGTCCAGCGTGCCGTCGTACAGATAGGGCCAGTCGCGAAACACCGCGATGCGCAGACGGGCCACATCATCCAGATGGGCCTCCAACTCGGCCCCGCTCAGGGCGCGAACCTCAACCATTTGAGACCTGTTTGATCCAATCGTTCAGGTTGTAATAGGTGGTCACGCGGGTGATCTTGCCGTCTTTCAGGGTGAAGAACCCGCCCGCAGGCAGCACATAGCGCTGGCCGTGGGCTTCGGGCAAACCCGGATCCGTCTTCAGATACTGCCCATGAACCACAAATTCGGCAGCCCCGCGTGTGCCTTCGCTATTGGCCATGACGACCATATCGCGCAGATCTTCCTTATAGGTTTGTGACATATGGGCGCAGAATTCGGCAAAGGCCGCCTTGCCCATCCGTGTCGCCCCTTCGTTTACATGGTGGACGAAATCATTGTGCAGTGTCTCGATCATGCCCGTGATGTTGCCCGCATTGAAGGCGGCGTAATAGGCGGCGATGGTGGCTTCGGCTGTGGTGCGGCTCATGCGGTCCTCCGGATCTTGGTCCATATGATTGCCACGCGGCAGGGCCGCGGCCAAGCCGTAAAGGCCATATGGACGCGCAAAACCGACAAGGGGCGCTCTGGTTCCGGGGCGCGCGCGGGATTGCGCGTCCGGCACGGCCGATTAAGGGCGGCTCAGCCCTGATCTGGTGGTCCGAACCGCTCAATCAGCTTGTCCCGGATCTGGTCACGGGCCTGACGATAGGCCGAAAGCTTGGCCTCGCGCGTGTCGGCACCCAGGCTGGTTGGGTCAATGATCGGCCAATATTCCACCGTCAGATGATAGTTCTTGGTCAGTTCAAGCGCCTGCTTCTTGGAAACCTGCGACAGGGCGATGATAAGGTCATATTGGCCCAGATCATCGCCCATATCCTGCATCTCGTCAAAGGAGCGCGAGCGATGGCGTGAAAGTTCGATCCCCAGCTCGGCACAGACCGCGACCGAAAAGCCGTCGATCTCCATGTCATTCTTGACACCGGCCGACTGAACATAGGCGCGCTGGCCGTAAAATTTCTTCATCAACCCTTCGGCCATGGGCGAGCGCACAGCGTTGTGGTCGCAACAAAACAACACAGCTTGGGGGAAAGCGGCCAATCTTACCCCCAATGCAAGACGCAAATCAGCGTGAAAAGCCTGCGCGCGGTGTTGGTGTCGACCAAGGCCTTGCCTTCCAGCCGCTCTTGCAAGACCAAAGCCCCTTCATTGTGGATGCCGCGGCGGGCCATGTCGATTGCCTCGATCTGGCTTGGCGGCAGGCGTTTTACCGCATCAAAATAGCTTTCGCATATCTGAAAGTAATCTTTCACCACTTGGCGGAATGGGCCAAGCGACAGATGAAATTCGCCAACCGGGGCTTCGCCTTCGGTTGTAATGGAAAACACCAGCCGCCCCTCGCGGATGGCAAGCCCAAGGCGATAGGGGCCGGGG
>JAIOXV010000154.1 GCA_021741465.1 Paracoccaceae bacterium | reverse complement strand
AAAGCTTTCTCGACATCATCGCCATCTATAACGCTGTACCACGCGGCAAGATCATCATGAAGCGCGAGCTGTTGTGGACGCCCTTTCTGAGCCAATACGCGCTGCGTATCGGTTGTGTGCCGGTGAACCGGGGCAAGCGCGGTGCCGCGATTGCCAGAATGAAGGCCGAAGTCATGGCGGGCACAGCTTTTCCGGGCCAGCTTATCATCTATCCGCAGGGCACCCGCGTGGCGCCGGGCGTGTCCAAACCCTATAAGGTGGGCACCGGGTTGCTTTATGAACAACTGGGCCAGCCTTGTGTGCCTGTCGGCACCAATGTCGGGGTGTTCTGGCCCAAGCGCAGCATTTTGCGCAAGCCGGGTGTGGCGGTGGTTGAGTTCTTGCCCGTCATCGCACCCGGACTGCCCGTGCCCGAGTTCATGGCGCGGCTGGAGGCCGAGGTCGAGCAAAGTTCGAACAGGTTGATGGCCGAGGCGGGGTTCAAGGGCTGATGGGCACTTCTGCCGCCACGATTGCCCATATCACCGACACGCTTTCGGCGCTGGCGCTGACCAGCCGAAAGATGTTTGGGGAATATGCGCTTTATCTGGGCGGAAAGACCGTGGCCTTTGTCTGTGATGACACGTTGTTCATCAAGCCGACGCCGGGCGCACTGGCGCTTTTGCCGCAGGTAGAACGCGCGCCGGCCTATCCCGGCAGCAAAGATTACATCGTGGGCTCGGAAGTTCTGGACGACCCCGAGCTTTGCGTCCGTGTCTTGCGCGTGGTCGCGGAAGACACGCCGATGCCCAAAGCCAAAACCAAACCCAAGCCCAAGCCGAAACCCCAAAAAGCGACATGATGGAATGGATCACAGATCTGGACAGCCTGCACGCCGCCTATGACTGCGAACGGGGCAGGCGGGGCGCATCTGGGCTGGTGGTAACAGCCTGATCCCGCATCAGCCGCTGGCCATCAGGCCGCAAGCCCCTTGGTTCCCATGGCAAGGAACTTCTGGCGGCGATCTTTGATGATTTCAGCGCGTTTCTTGCCCGCCATATCGGCCAGCATCGCCTCAATCGCCTTTCCCACAGCCTCGACGGTTTCCTTGCGGCCACGCTGCGCGCCGCCTGCGGGTTCCTTGATGATCCGGTCGATCACGCCCAGTTTTTGCAGGTCTTGGGCGGTAAGGCGCAGCGCCTCGGCCGCTTCGCGCATTTTCTCGGCATCCTTCCACAGGATCGAGGCGCAGCCTTCGGGCGAGATCACCGAATAGACCGAATGTTCCAGCATGGCGATGCGGTTGGCCGTTGCAAAGGCCACCGCCCCACCCGAACCGCCTTCGCCCACCACGATCGACAGCAACGGCACGCCGATTTCAAGGCATTTGGCGGTGGAACGGGCAATCGCCTCAGCTTGACCGCGTTCTTCAGCACCTTTGCCGGGATAGGCGCCGGGCGTGTCGATCAGGGTGATGACCGGCAGGTTGAAGCGATCGGCAAGATCCATCAAACGCACCGCCTTACGATAGCCCTCGGGGCGGGCCATGCCGAAGTTCCGTTCGATACGGGATTTGGTGTCATGGCCCTTTTCATGGCCAATCACCACGACAGGCTGATCGTTGAACCGGGCAATTCCGCCCATGACGGCATGGTCGTCGGCAAAGCCGCGATCACCTGCCAACGGGGTAAATTCGCTGAACAGCTCTTCGATATAGTCTTTGGTGTGGGGCCGGTCAGGGTGACGGGCCACCTGGCATTTTTGCCACGGCGTCAAAGACTTATAAAGATCTTTCAAAAGGATGTCGGACTTGCGGTCCAGCGCCTCGGCCTCTTTGGCGATGTCCATGGCCGGGTTTGCGCGGCCCATGGCCCGCAATTCTTCGGCCTTGCCTTCAATCTCGGCGAGCGGTTTTTCGAAATCCAGATAGTTCATCGGGCACCCCTGCGACTGCAGCATGGCTTATGCTGCGCTTGGTCGCAAAATGCAACCAAGCATGATGGTTGAGATGTGTCAGCCTTGGGCCAGATTCTGCCGAAAGTTGCGCAATTGCCAAATGGCATGCGCAAAAATGGCCGCAAGGATGACGGCCCCACCGATCAATGTCGCGGTTCCCGGGTTTTCGCCCAAGACCCACCATACCAAAAGTGGTCCCACGACAATCTCCAGCATGGTGATCATCGAAACCTCGGGCGCGGGCAGATAGCGCGGCCCAAGTTGCAAAAGGCCGACACCCCCGGCCAGAATCACCCCGCCCGAAAGGGCGACAAGTCCCCATTGTTCGGCTGTGAAGGGGGTCATGGGCGCTATGGGCAGGGCGATCAGGCTGGTGAAAAGATAGCCGCAGGCGATGGGGATGATAAGGTTTTCAGTTCGCGCCTTGCGCAGCACAACGTAATAGCCCGCAATCGTCAGCGCGTTCAGAAACGACAGCGCATCGCCAAAAAGGGTGCCCCCGCCCAGCGAACCTGCGGCAATCACCAAAACGCCGCCAAAGACGGTGAAAATTGCAAGACCGGTTGCTATATCTATGCTTTCATTCAGGAAGATCCGTGAAAAGATCGCGGCCAGAAAGGGTGCGGTTGCCAGAATAAGCAGGCAATTGGCCACGGATGTATGCTGCAACGAACCGAGAAAGAAGATGGACCCGGTGCCCTGCAGGGCGATCATGGCCAGCGCGGCGGGGGTCAGCAGGGCGGCAAAACCGGTCCAGGCGCTGCGGTAGAACAGGGCGACAAAACCTAGTGTCGTTATTGCCCCGGCCAGCCCGCGCCAAACCGCGATGGTCATGGTGTCAGCCCCGATCAGCCGCACCACAAGCGCGTCAGGAAAGAAGAAGGCCACCCCAAGAAAGGTGACGATAAGTCCGAAAGCCTGCGGATTGCGGCTGGCAAAGCTGTGCATGTGATGTCCCCTGTTGGCGTCATGGATAGGCAAAAATGCGGCACCCGGCTTGCCCGGATGCGACGCGGCGCCCTTGCGCGTGGTGCAAAAGCGGCCTATATGCAGCCGCGAGAGGTTGGCGCGGGCAGGTGCCTCGCCAACCCGGTCAGGTCCGGAAGGAAGCAGCCGTAACGAGCCCCACTTGGGTCGTTGTCAGCCTCTCACCTTTTCCCCAAGCGCCCGGATTTTCGCGCCTGTCCCGCCTGCGGGGGCGGGCGCTAGTGCATTTGCACCATGGACAGGCTTGGCCCTTTTGCCGTCCCTTGGAAAAAACACCAAGGGAGGAATACATGATTACCCTCGACCGTCGTCGTTTTCTTATGACATCTGCCGCAACGCTTGCCGCCGCTGCCATCACCGCGCCTGCTTTTGCTGCCGATCCGATCTTGATCGGTGTGCCCACGGCCCAATCCGGCCCCGTCGGCGTTGCCGACCAGCAAGATTGGCTGAACGGCGTTACAATGGCCGTTGAAGAGATCAACGCAGCCGGTGGTGTGAACGGGCGCATGCTGGAAACCCGGGTTGTCGACATTGACCTGTTGACACCTGAAGGCACGGTTGCCGCCTATCAAAACCTGACCGAGCAAGGCGTTCACGCGCTGGCACAGTCTTTTGCCATTATCCCGCAGCCTGCGATGGATGTGGCTGCCGTCACTGGCACGCCCTATCTGAACGGCAATACCAGTCAGGCGACGCTGGATCTTATCAAGTCCGATCCCGCCAAATACCGCAACATCTTCCATATCGACGTGGCCGAAACCTGGTATGGTGCCGGGCTTATCCGCTATTTGCAGGATGCCAAGGCTGGTGGCTGGGTGCCCAAGAACAACCGCGTTCATATCGTGCAAGAGCAGATCGGCTATACGCAGGTCATCTCGAAAGCCACGCAGGACGCGATTGCCGCTTCGGGGGGCGCGTGGGAGCTGGGCGCAGTCACCGACATTCAATTCCCGGTGCAAGATTGGTCGCCCATCATTCAGGCGCTGAAAGAGCAGGATGCCGGTGTCATCATGATCGACCACTGGGTCGCGGCAGAGCTTGCGTCTTTCGCCACGACCTATGTGCTGGACCCGGTTCCGGGAAGCCTTGTCTATCTGCAATACGGTCCCTCGCAGCCCGAATTCCTTGATCTGGCAGGCGATGCGGCCGAAGGCTTCATCTGGGGGTCGGTCATCGGGACCTATGCCGATGAAAAGGGTGCGGCCTTCCGCGAGGCTTATCAGGCCAAGTTCCCCGGTACGATGGGCATGGTCTATACCGGATCGGGCTATGACACGGTGCATATTCTTGCCACCGTCTGGGCGTCGGTCGATCCGTCTGACTTTGACGGGGTGGGCAAGGCCATCAAAGCCATCAGGCATCGTGGGGTTTGCGGCACCTATACGTTCGACAATGATACCAATTCGGGCACCTCTTACCCGAATATGACTGATGATCCCGAAGGCGGCCAGGCGCATCTGATTTTCCAGGTGCAGGATGGTGCGCACAAGATCATCTCGCCTGCGGCCTTTGCCGAAAGCACCCTGCGCCCCGCGCCTTGGATGTAAGCGACAGCCAAGGGGACGGTCATGGCCACGGATGACGGCATCTTCGGTTGCCGGGGGATCGGTATTTCCTTCGGTGGCCGGGCGATCCTTCGGGATGTCTCTCTCTCTGTTTCCCCAGGAGAGGTTCTTGGTCTTGTCGGCCCGAACGGGGCCGGCAAGACCTCTTTGTTTGAAATTCTTTGCGGGCGTTACACCGCCAGCGATGGCGCGGTTTTCATGGTGGGCCGCGACATCACCCGAATGGCGGTGCATGACCGCGCGCGCGCGGGGCTGGCGCGCACCTATCAAAGCCCGGTTGTTCCCGGCGCCTTGACCATTGGCGAAACGCTGCGCGCGGCGCGCTATGCCTACACGCCCTACAAAACGCGGATGGAGGCAGAATGGGCTTGCCATCTGGCCAATCTGCGCCAACCGTGGGAGCGTTTGGCGGGCAGTCTGGACACGTTCGATCGGCGGAAATTGCTTTTGGCCTGTTTGTTGATGCGGCGGCCTAAGGTGCTTTTGCTGGATGAACCGGCCTCGGGCCTTATCAATTCTGAAATTGATGAGCTGGACCTCATCATTCGGCGTCTGGTCGATGAATACAGCATTGCGGCGATCTTGATCGAACACCGGCTGGAACTGTTGTCGGCCATCGCCGACCGTGCGGTCGTGTTGGACATGGGCGAGGTGATCGCCACCGGTACACCGCGCGATGTCTTTGAAAACCCACGTGTTCTGGCTGCATATTTTGAGGAACCGGCGCATGGTTGAGGTGTTGAAGATCACCGGGCTGACGGCAGGCTATGGCCCGCTTCGTGTGCTGCATGAGATTGACTTCAAGGTGGCCGAGGGCGAGCGGGTGGGACTAGTGGGGTTGAATGGCCATGGCAAGACCACGCTTTTCCGCGCGATTTCGTCGCTGGTGGGCTGGCAGTCGGGCTCGATCTTGCTGAACGGGGTCGAAGTGGGCGGCGCTCGTTCCACCGGGCCGGGGCGAAAGACCCCGGCCATCGTGCGTGCGGGCCTTGCGATGACGCCGCAGGGCGATGCGATTTTCCCCGGCCTGACCGTGGCGCAGCATCTGGATTGCGGGGCCTATACGGTAAAGGCATGGCGCGAACGCAAGGCGCGGCGGGATATGGTTTTTGATATCTTCCCGCCCTTGCGCAAACTGGAACACGCGCTGGTCGGCCGCCTTTCAGGCGGGGAACGGCGGATGGTTTCGGTTGGGCGGGCGCTGATGGTGGAGGCGTCCTTGTATCTGATCGACGAGCCGTCACTGGGCCTTGCGCCCAAGATCAGTGCCTCGGTGATCGAGGCGCTTTTCGCGCTGCCCAAGGATGGCCGCGCCATGGTGATAGCCGAACAGAACGTGGCCCTTCTTTCAGGCCGGGTTGACCGCATGGTCGGCATGCATGCGGGCCGTATTCGGGGCGATGTTGGACATGTGAGTTTGCACTGATGGACCTGAATTGATGGACTTGGGCGTAACCCTCATACACGGGCTGAACCTGGCGGCGATTTACGGGTTGATGGCGATTGGCATTTCGCTTTTGTGGTCCAGCGTTGGCATGATCAACATGGCCCATGGCGCCACCTTTGCAATCTCAGGCTATGCGGCATGGATCGCGACTGAGGCGATGAAACCCCTGATCTTGGCGGCTTTTGGCAAAACCGCGCTGGGCACGGCGGCAATGGCGGGGGTGACCCTGTCCGCAGGCGCGGGCTTTGGTGCGCTGTTTGGGGCCCTGATCTATGGGCTGGCCTTTCTGCCCATCCACGACAAGCCCAACTTCCCGGTGCGCAGCCTGATCGTGACTTTGGCGATCAACCTGGCCACGGTGCAGGGGCTTTTGTGGTATTTCGGGCCAAAGCAAAAGAGCCTGCCCAAGATTTTCGGCACCGGAAAGGTGGATCTGGGCTTCATCTCGGCCCGCTATGACCAGATCGGGGCAATCGTCTCAACTGCGGTGATCCTTGGGCTGGTGCTTTTGTGGCTGCGGGTTTCGCGCAAGGGCCTGGAAATTCGGGCCATGATGCAAAACCCAGAAGGCGCCGTTCTGTCAGGGATTTCCGTGCGCTGGACGGCGTTGCCCGTTACCATGCTGACTGGCGCTTTGGCGGGGCTTGCGGCGATCCTTCTCAGCCAGTCAATCTTTGTGTCACCGACATCGGGAACCATGCCCTTGATAAAAGGGCTGACGATTGCGCTTCTGGGCGGGCTTGGATCGGTTCCCGGGGCGGTGGCGGGGGCGGTCATCATGGGCTTGTTGGAAGCGGTGGTGGGGGCGGTGCCCTGCCTTGGCCAACGCTATGTGCTGTTTGCCACCT
>JAIOXV010000153.1 GCA_021741465.1 Paracoccaceae bacterium | reverse complement strand
GGCCATCAGCCATCAAGCCGGAAGAACAGCGCCTTGAGATAGCCGCTTTCGGCCAGTTGCGGCAGCATCGGATGGTCAGGCCCGGCAAAACCGGTGTGCAAAAGCTGACCACGCCGCCCACCGCGCCCGATGCCGCGCGCCGAGGCATTGCGGAAGGACGAAAGATCAGCAGCATGGCTGCACGAACACAAGACCAGATAGCCCCCCGGCGCCACCAAAGGTGCTGCCAGCCGGGCGATCCGTTCATAGGCGCGCAGACCCGCCTCCAGTGCCGGTTTTGCCGGGGCAAAGGCGGGTGGATCGCAGATCACCAGCTCAAAACGCGCGCCTTCGCCGCCCAAGGCTTCCAGCACCTCGAACGCATCCCCCTGCCGGGTGGCAAAGCGCGCGCCAAAGCCCGACAGTTCCGCCCCCTGCCCCGCCAGCGCCAAGGCCGCGGCAGAGGCATCGACCGCAAGCGCGCTTTGCGCGCCACCGGCAAGGGCTGCAAGGGCAAAGCCGCCAACATGGGAAAACACATCCAGCACCCGCGCGTCGCGCGCCAGTCGGGCGGCAAAGGCATGGTTCGGGCGCTGGTCATAGAAAATCCCGGTCTTCTGGCCCCCCATGACATCGGCCATATAGCTGGCCCCGTTCATCGGCACCGCAATCGGCCCAGTGACCTGGCCGGCCAAAAGCGATGTCTCTTCGGTCAGCCCTTCCAGCCCGCGCGCCCGCCCGGTGCCGTTCTTGACCACATGGATCACGCCCGTCACCTGCTTCAGCGCAGCTACCAGCGCGGGCAGATGTGTTTCGGCCCAAGCGGCATTGGGCTGCACAACCGCCACATCGCCAAAGCGGTCGATCACCACGCCGGGAAGGCCGTCAGCCTCGGCATGAACCAGCCGGTAATGCGGGCTGTCATAAAGCCGGTCGCGCAGGGCAAAGGCGCGGCCGATCCGGGCGGCGAACCACGCCTCGTCGATCACGGCTTCGGGATCACGGTCCAGCATGCGCGCGATGATCTTGGATTTGGTGTTGACCGTCACCAGCCCCAAGGGCCGGCGATCGCCATCTTCCAGAATCGCCAAGGCACCGGCGGCCAGCGCCTGCGTGCGCCGGTCGGTCACCAGCTCATCAGCATAGACCCATGGAAAACCGTGGCGAATGGCGCGGGCTTCGGCCTTGGGCTTCAGCCGGACAATCGGGCGGCCAGTGGATGCGGGGGTGTCATTGGACAAAGGGGGGCTCATCATGGCCCCCCCTTATCCTGTTTCATCGGCTGCGAAAAGCCGCTTGCCCCGAAGAGCAGGCGGGAAATTCACTCGGTCAAGGGTGCGGGCGCGGTCATGGGCCCCGCTTGCATCCGCGAGACGATCTGGTCGTCGAGGACACGGGTGGAAAGCTCTTGCCGGATGACTTGGGCCAAACGCTCGACCGTGACAACGCGCTGGGTACGGCCTGCCTGATCTTCCGCAATGGCCGCCGACCCGCCCGAGGCTTTGGTGTCGGCCACAACGGCACGCGGGCCATCCAGAACAGCGCCGGTCGCGCTGTCGCGCACCGTCAGTACAAAGCGCATTTCATGCATGCCGCCAATAGTATAGCGGGTTTTTTCGGTCAGGGCGTGAAACTTGGTGACCTCGATCTCGATGTCCACCTTGCGACCCTGTTGAATATCCGCCGTGCCTTTGGTCATCGCCTCGGCGAAGATTGAACGCACCTGTTCATAGCGGTCGCCCAGCGCCTCACCACGCCAAACAATATCGGCGCGGGGTTTGAAGGTGTTGGCCTCTGACACTTTCAGGCTGCGCGGTACGGTCACGCGAATGGCCTCGACATCGTATTTCGCGACAAGATGTGCGGCCATTTCTGGGGCCAGCTCGACACGGGTGCCAACAGATTGCGAACTGGCGGCGGACAGATCCGCCACTTTGGGCATGCCGCGTGTGGCCGGATCATTGGCCGAAACGCAGGCCGAAAGGGCCAATGCGCCCAAAAGCAGGGTCAGGTGACGAAACTTGGTCATGTTGCAAACCTTTCTACGGTTGCCCCCCACAGGCTTTGAATGGTTAATGTCGGGTAAATGTGGCCCGATTGTGCCCGATGCGGATCCTTTTCAAGGAATTGGCACCATTGCGGGCAGCCAGGCCTGCAATGGTGCACCCGCCGCTTAGCCGCGCGCGCCGGGCAGCCCGCGGCCATCTGGCGCCGGGGGATTACACCGCGCCGGGGACTTGTTAGCGCTAACATTCTGTGCTATCCGAAGCCCGATCACTGCCAAGACAGGGCCCGCCCAACGGCAAGGGCCAATACGAATTGCGAGGGGCCATGACGCTTCATCCAACCATTGCGCGCGTCACCGACCGCATCCGCGCCCGTTCTGACGCGACGCGCAGCGCTTATCTGGCACGCATCGCGGCGGCGGGGCGCGATGGGCCTGCGCGCGGGCATCTGGCCTGTGGCAATCAGGCCCATGCCTATGCCGCGATGGGCGCCCAGAAGGCGACCCTTGCCGAAGGCCGCGCGCCGAATATTGGCATCGTAACCGCTTACAATGACATGCTTTCCGCCCACCAACCCTATGAGGATTACCCCCGCCTGATTCGCGCTGCTGCGGCCGAGGCCGGGGCCACCGCACAGGTGGCGGGCGGGGTTCCGGCCATGTGCGATGGTGTCACCCAAGGCCAGCCGGGAATGGAGCTTTCGCTGTTTTCGCGCGATGTCATCGCATTGGCGGCGGGCGTGGCGCTAAGCCATAACACCTTTGATGCCGCAGTGTTCCTTGGGGTTTGCGACAAGATCGTGCCGGGCCTTGTGATGGCGGCCGCCAGCTTTGGCCATGTGCCGGCGGTCTTTGTGCCAGCCGGTCCGATGACATCGGGCATCGCGAATGACGAAAAGGCCCGCGTGCGCAACCTTTATGCCGAAGGCAAGGTTGGCCGGGATGAGTTGATGTCGGCGGAAATGGCCAGCTATCATGGGCCGGGCACCTGCACCTTTTATGGCACCGCCAATACCAACCAGATGTTGATGGAGTTCATGGGGCTGCACCTGCCCGGCGCCTCTTTCGTCAACCCCGGCACCCCGTTGCGCGAGGCGCTTACCACGCAGGCCGTGCGCCGCGCCGCCGAAATCACCGCCCTTGGCCGCGATTTCCGCCCTGCAGGCGAAATTCTGGACGAGCGGGCCTTTGTGAACGGCATTGTCGGGCTGATGGCGACGGGGGGGTCAACGAACCTTGTCTTGCACCTTCCCGCCATGGCGCGGGCGGCGGGCGTGATAATCGACCTTGCCGATTTTGACGAGATTTCCGCCGTGGTGCCGCTGATGGCCAAGGTCTATCCCAATGGCCTTGCCGACGTGAACCACTTTCACGCAGCCGGTGGCATGCAGTTTATGATTGGCCAGCTTCTGGATGCGGGGCTGTTGCATCCGGATGCAAAAACCATTTTCGGCCCGGGGCTTGAGGCTTACCGTCAGGAACCAAAGCTGCAAAGCGGGCACCTGGCCTGGGTCCCCGGCCCGCGCGACAGCCTGAATGAAAAGATCCTGCGCAAGGTCTCGGACCCGTTTCAGCCCACGGGGGGCTTGCGCCAGCTTTCGGGCAACCTTGGCCGCGGGGTTATCAAGGTTTCGGCCGTTGCGCCGGAACGCCATGTCATCGAGGCGCCCGCACGGGTGTTTCTGACCCAAGATGCAGTGAAAGCGGCGTTCAAGGCGGGGGAGTTCACCTCTGACACCGTGGTTGTGCTGCGCTTTCAGGGGCCGCAGGCCAATGGCATGCCGGAATTGCATTCGCTGACCCCGCTGTTGACCGTGTTGCAAGACCGCGGGCTGAAGGTGGCGCTGGTCACCGATGGCCGGATGTCTGGGGCAAGCGGCAAGGTTCCCGCCGCGATCCATGTCTCGCCCGAGGCGGCCTGTGGCGGGCCTTTGGCGCAGCTTGAAGATGGCGATGTGATCCGGCTGGATGCGGTTGCAGGCACGCTGACGGTTCTGGCCGATCTGAGCGGGCGCGATCCTGCCCGTCCCGACCTTTCGGCCAATGCCCACGGCATTGGACGCGACCTTTTCGAAGCTTTCCGCCGCAATGTCGGCACCGCCGAAACCGGCGCGGCTGTGGTGGTGTAATGCCCCAACGGCCCGCCCTTCCCCAAGATTCCAGCCCATGCGAGGCCCCATGACCCCTGCCGCCCAATCGAAAATCGCCGCTGACATCTGCCGTCTGGCCCCGGTTGTGCCGGTGATCGTGGTCGAAGATCTGGCCCATGCCGCCCCTTTGGCGCGCGCGCTTGTGGCGGGGGGCTTGCCCGCCCTTGAGGTGACGCTGCGCACCCCCTGCGCGCTGGATGCCATTCGCGCCATGGCGCAGGTTGAAGGCGGTGTTGTCGGCGCGGGCACGCTTTTGACCCCTGCCGACGTAAAGGCGGCCAAGGCGGCGGGCGCGATGTTTGGCGTCTCGCCCGGCGCGACCGAGCGGCTGCTTGACGCCTGCGCCGAATACGAATTGCCGCTGTTGCCCGGTGCGGCCACCGCCAGCGAAATCATGGCGCTGTTGGAAAAGGGCTATACGGTTCAGAAGTTCTTTCCCGCCGAACAGGCCGGGGGGGCGGGCTATCTGAAATCGATCGGGTCGCCCATTCCGCAGGTGAAGTTTTGCCCGACCGGCGGTATCAGCCTGAAAAACGCCCGCGATTATCTTGGCTTGGCCAATATCTTCTGCGTCGGCGGATCATGGGTCGCGCCCAAGGACAAGCTCGCCCAAGGCGACTGGGCCGGGATCACGGCTTTGGCGGCCGAAGCGGCGGCTTTGCGGCACGCGTGAAGAGGCGGTTTGGCCCTTAAGCCCCAACGCGGCCCATGCGACCGCCCCTGCGGCGCGGATTTTGCGGGGCCACAAGCGCCTCGGTCATGACCGAAGTCATCGGGTGATCTGCATTCTCGGTGCCGTAATGCGCCAAAAGGCTGCGCAGCGCATCGGGGGTGTCGATGGTCAAAGGCACCGATAGCGCCCAGTCCATGAAGATGGACCGGCATTCCCCAAGGGTGATCCCGTCGATCCGGTAGCTTTCCCGCACCAGCCCCTTCGGATCGGCCTCTTTCAATTCCAACGCACGCCTCCCCATGATTCACCCCTGCAGATGGGCCACGATGACCCTTTCAGCAAGGGCCGCCGCCTGTTGCAGCCGCGATGTCAGCGCCTCGGCGGTTTGGACGGCGCATTCACGCAGCACAAACGCCCGTCCGCCTTCGCCAAGTTCTTCTGGCGCAACGGTTCGGTCGGTCAAGAGCCGGGCCGCGCATTGCAGCCGCCAGCACAGCCTATAGGCGTCAAGCAGCGCCTCTTGGTCGGATTGCGACATATCCGGTCGTTTCGCGCCAAGACTGATCTGGCGCTCCACTTGCCGGGCCGGAACGGCGGCCTGAAGCGCAAGGGTCTGGGCCAGAAGCTCGATATCCATCAGCCGTCCCGGGCCAAACTTGGCATCCCATGCCCCCGCGCCCGGTTTTGCCTCGGCCAGGCGGCGGCGCATCTCGGCCACATCGGCCAAGACCGTGTCGCCCTGCCCTTTTTCGGCCAGCACCTTGCGGCGGAAGGTTTCGACATCGGCGGCAAGGCTGGCCTCTCCGGCCAGAATGCGGGCGCGCGTCAGCGCCAGATGCTCCCATGTCCAGGCCTCGTTTTCCTGATAGCTGCAAAAGCTTTCGATCGAGGTCGCCACCGGCCCCTGCCGACCCGAGGGGCGCAAACGCACATCCACCTCGTAAAGCCGGCCCTCGGCGGGTTGCGCCGAAAGCGCGGTGACCATCGCTTGGGTCAGGCGCGCGTAATAGGGGCGGGCGGCAAGGGGGCGGGGGCCATCCGACATCTCGACGCCCGCGCTGTCATAGATCAAGATCAGGTCAAGGTCGGACCCGGCATTCAGCCGCCCTGCCCCAAGGCTGCCCATGCCAAGCACCACCGCGCCGCGCCCCGGCGCAGCCCCATGCCGGGATGCGAAGTCTTCCGCAACCACCGGCCACAGCGCGGCAATGATCGCTTCGGCCAGATCGGCATAGCTTTTGCCCGCTTCGAACCCGTCGATCAGCCCGCGCAGGTGATGCACCCCCACCCGGAAATGCCACTCTTTCATCCAGGCCCGCGCGGCATCCAGCTTGCGTTCGTAATCCGGCGTATCGGCAAGTTTTGCCGCCAGATCGACCGTCAGCGTCGCCACCCCCGGCCAAGGGGCAAAGAACGACCCGCCGATCACCCCATCCAGCACCCGCGCATTGCGCGCCAGATAGCGCGCCAGCGCCGGTGCGGTTGCGGCAATGTCGATGATAAGGTCCACCAGCGACGGGTTCGCCTCAAACAGCGAAAAGATCTGCACGCCAGAGGGCAGCCCGGCCAGAAAACCGTCCAGCGCCACCAGCGCCTCATCCGGGTTGGCCGCCCGGTTCAGCCGCTTCAGCAGCACCGGGCGCAGGCGGCGAAAGATGGCTTGCGCCCGGTCTGAGCGCAGACAGGCATAGCTGGACCAGCCGTCGACAATGCTGCGGGCGTGGTCCGACAGTTCTGGCCCGTCTTCCGCTTCGCCGGGGGCAAAGAAGCCTTCGGTCAGCCGGTCAGTGGCCTGAAGCCGGTCCAGAAGGCCTTTGCGAAATTCGTCTTCGCTTTGGCCACAAAAGGCCGCGATGCGGGCAACGCCTTCGGCCGTGGCGGGCATGGTGTGGGTTTGTTCATCCCGCACCATTTGCAGCCGATGTTCCACCTCGCGGTGGGCAAGGTAAAGGCTGGTCAAATCATCGGCCACGTCCTGTGGCACCCAATCCTT
>JAIOXV010000152.1 GCA_021741465.1 Paracoccaceae bacterium | reverse complement strand
ATGCCCGCCGACCGCAGGCTGGAAAAACAGGCCGAGGCCGAGGCGCTTTTTCGCCGCATCGGCATCACCTTCGCCGTCTATGGCGGAGGTGGCGACCCGGACCGCCTGCTCCCGGTTGACATGTTCCCGCGTGTCTTCACCGGGTCTGAATGGGCCAAGCTTGACCGGGGCATCAAACAGCGCGCGCGGGCGCTGAATGCTTTTTTGGTTGATGTCTATGGCCGCGGTGAGATTGTGCGGGCCGGGCGTATCCCGGGGCATCTGGTCTATCAAAACGAAGCGTTTGAACGCGCCGTCGTGGGCTTTGTGCCGCCGAAAGGGGTGTATTCGCACATTGTCGGCATCGACATCGTGCGCACCGGCCCGACCGATTTCTATGTGCTAGAAGACAATTGCCGCACCCCGTCGGGGGTGTCCTATATGCTGGAAAGCCGCGAGATGATGATGCGGATGTTCCCCGATCTTTTCCGCGAAAACCGCATCGAGCCGGTGGACAAATACCACGAGCTGCTGCGTCGCACGCTGGCAAGCGTGGCCCCTGCCAAATGCGAACGCGACCCGACAATCGTCATTCTGACACCTGGCCATTACAACAGCGCCTATTACGAACATTCCTTCCTTGCCGATCTGATGGGGGTGGAACTGGTCGAAGGGGCCGATCTTTTTGTGGATGGCGCCTTTGTCTACATGCGCACGACCCAAGGCCCAAAACGGGTGGATGTGATCTACCGCCGCATTGATGACGCCTTCATCGACCCCCTGTGCTTCCGCCCGGATTCGATGCTGGGCATCCCGGGATTGATGGATGTTTACCGCTCTGGCGGGGTGACGATCTGTTCGGCACCGGGGGCAGGGGTGGCCGATGACAAGGCGGTTTACACCTATGTGCCCGAAATGATCCGCTTTTATCTGGGCGAAGAGCCGATCCTGAGCAATGTGCCAACATGGAAATGCGCCGAAAGGGATGATCTTGGCCATGTGCTGTCGAACTTGGGTGAATTGGTCGTGAAAGAGGTTCATGGGTCGGGCGGCTATGGCATGCTTGTCGGTCCGAAATCGACCAAAGCCGAAATCGAAGAGTTTCGCGCCCGCATCATCGCCGACCCCGGCAATTACATCGCCCAGCCGACGCTTGCCTTGTCCACCACGCCCACTTTTGTGGAAGAAGGCATCGCGCCGCGCCACGTCGATCTGCGCCCCTATTGCCTTGTAGGCGAGAAGATCGAACTGGTTCCCGGCGGGATGACGCGTGTGGCGTTGACGGATGGCTCTTTGGTCGTGAACTCGTCGCAAGGTGGCGGGGTCAAGGACACCTGGGTTTTGGCGGAGTAACGGGCATGCTTTCAAGAACCGCTGACAATCTTTACTGGATCGCCCGCTATATGGAACGTGCCGAAACCGCTGCGCGGCTTTTGGAGGTGGGGGCGCGGATCGCGCTTTTGCCCACAGCCGTTGGCTATCGCAGTGATTGGGACAGCCTGTTGCGCGCCAGCGGAAACGCCACGGGCTATGCCGCGAAATATGGGGCGGCAGATCAGAAATCCATTGAAAGCTGGCTGTTTTTTGATCGCGACAACCCGAACTCGGTCGCCAGTTGCCTGACGGCGGCGCGTGAAAACGGCCGCATTGTGCGCACGGCGCTGACAACGCAGGTCTGGGATGCCCTGAACACCGCGTTTCAGGAACTGCGCCAGATCGAGGCCCGCCGCGCCAAGGCAGAGTTGTCGCGTCTGACCGATTGGGTGATGAAGCAGGCCGCCATGGTGCGCGGCGCGATCGACGGCACGATCCTGCGCAACGATGGGTTCAACTTTCTGAACCTTGGCTATTATCTGGAACGTGGCGATGCCACGGCGCGTTTGATGGATGTGAAATACTATGTCCTGCTGCCGCGTGCGGACTATGTCGGCACCGGGCTGGACAATGACCAATGGTCGATGTTGTTGCGGGCGCTGGGCGCGCACCGGGCCTTTCATTGGGCCTATGGCGGCGATGTGACCTCGGCCAAGATCGCGCATTTTCTTATTCTGAACCCGCAATCGCCGCGCAGCCTTATCACCTGCGTTGCCGGTTTGAACAACCATCTGGCGCGTCTGGCCAAGGCCTATGGCCGCGAGACACCCGCGCAGGCCGCCTCGGCGCATCTGCTGGCCGGGCTGGAGGGGCTGTCGACCGACCATATCTTTGACGAGGGCCTGCACGAATTTCTGACGCGCTTCGTGGCCGAAGCCGCCGCCTTGGGCGCGGTGATCCGCGACAGCTATCTTTCGGGGGACATGTGATGCTTTTGACGGTCGATCATGTGACCCGCTATCGCTATGAACAGCCCGTTCGCGCGGTGGTGCAAAGCCACCGGCTCACGCCCGCGCGGTTCGACGGCCAAAAGGTGCAAGGCTGGACGGTGACGGTTTCGGGCGGCGAGATGGGTGGCGGTTTTCGCGATGGCGCGGGCGATTGGGTGCAGGGCTGGACGGTGAAGGGCCCGGTCAGTGACATCGAGGTGCGGGTGCAGGGGCAGGTGGAAACCACCGATCTTGCCGGCATGCTGAAAGGCCACCGCGAATTGGTTCCACCGCTGGCCTATCTGCGCCATTCGCCGGCCACACGCCCCGATGCGGCCTTGCGCGATCTGGCCGACAGCGCCCCGAAAGGCGACGCGTTGGCCCAGGCCCATGCCTTGGCCCTGGCCGTGGCAGAGGCCATTGCCTATCGCCCCGGCACCACACATTCCCACACCACCGCCGCCGAGGCGCTGGCCCAAGGCGAAGGGGTCTGCCAAGACCACGCCCAAGCCTTGCTGGCCTGCGCGCGCCATGTGGGCCTGCCTGCGCGCTATGTGGCGGGCTATCTCTTTGCCTCAGAAGAGGGCCAACCGCATGAGGCCTCGCATGGCTGGGCCGAACTGCATGTGCCGGGCTATGGCTGGATCGGGTTCGATCCGGCCAACAAATGCTGCCCTGATGCGCGCTATATCCGGTTGGGGTCAGGGCTGGACGCGCTTGAAGCCGCCCCCATCCGCGGCATTGCCCGTGGGCTTGGCAGCGAAAGCCTTGAAGTGACGGTTGCGATCCAATCACAGGCCCAATAGGGTGCGCGTCCGAAAGTGCCGGAGACGAAGATGACCTATTGCGTGGGGCTTTTGCTGAATGAAGGCATCGTTTGCCTGTCTGATACCCGCACCAATGCCGGGCTGGACAACATCTCGACCTATCGCAAGATGTTTCATTTCGAAGACCCGGGCGAACGTGTCATCACCATCATGACCGCAGGCAGCCTGTCGATCACCCAAACCGCGATTGCCCGGCTGCGCGAAGCGGTGGAAGACCCAGATGCGACGGAAGACACCTCTATCCTGAAGGCGCCGACGATGCTGAAAGTGGCGTCGATGATCGGCAATATGCTGTGTCAGGTGCGGCTTGAGATTGATGAAAAGATGTCAACGATGAAGCAGGCCGCTTCGGCCAGCATGATCGTGGCAGGCCAAAGGAAGGGCGGCGCGATGCGGCTTTTCCTGATCTATCCCGAAGGCAATTTCATCGAGGCCACCGAAGACACGCCCTTCCTGCAAATTGGCGAACATAAATACGGCAAGCCGATTCTTGACCGGGTGGTGCAGATGGCAACCCCCTTGGCCGATGCCGAAAAGGCGGTGTTGTTGTCGATGGATTCGACCCTGCGTTCAAACCTGTCGGTGGGCATGCCGCTGGATCTTTGTGTCATTCTGCGCGACGACTGCACGGTCAGCCGCCAGCGCCGCATCGAGGCCGGCGACCCGACCTTCCGCGCCATGTCCGAGGCTTGGTCCAAGGCGCTGCGCGACGGGTTTACCCAGATCACCTTGGGGCAATAGCCGGGTTTCAATCAGGAAGGTTGCGCGACGGTTTCACCAAGCCACGGCGCCTTAAAGGTGCAGATGAAACAGCGCGCAGGCCTCATCAAAAAAGCGGGCGCGGCTGTCGGGGCGTTCCATGATGACCTCATGTTCCGCGCCCGGATAAAGCGACAGCTTGCCTTTGGGCCAGTTTGCCATGCGGGCATGGATCGGGCCGGTATCGACGATACGCTCTTGCAACCCAAGGGCCGTCACCACGGCCAGATCGGGGGCCGGCATCAGCGAAAGGGCGTGGCATTCGGTCAGCGCGGCCTGCAGCCAGCCCAGCGACGGGCCGGCCAAGGTCAGGGGGGGGCAGGCCAATGCCTGCTGGCGCATGTAATCCCACATCTCGGGATCGGTGGTCAGGCTGTTGCCGACAAAGGGGCAGGACAAGACATAGGTGGTTTCGGTTGTTCCCGGCACATAGCGGTTGTCAAAACTCAGCCAGCGCGAGGCGGTCGACAGGGCCACCGCCACCGGGCGCATCCAGGCCGCCATCAAAATGCCCCACATCGGCGCAGAAAAGGCGGCAGCCTTGAAGGGATGGGGGCTCATCAGCTGGCGCAGGCCAATGCAACCGCCCATGGAATGGGTCATCAAGAACCATGGCTGGGGCAGATTTTCGGCGCGCGCAAAGGCAAGAACGGCGTCGAAATCTTTCTGGTACTCGGCAAAATCCGTCACATGGCCAACCATCGCATCCGGCAAGGCCCGGTCGGCCAGCCCCTGACCGCGCCAATCCACCGCCACCATACCATAGCCGCGCCGTGCCAGATCGCCTGCGGCCCGGCCATATTTCTCGATATATTCCGTGCGCCCCGGCATCAGGAAAACCGTGCCCTTCGCGCCGGGGTGCGGCCAATGGCCAACCCGGATCTGTACGCCATCCGCTGCGTGAAGCCAGCGCGCATACCCCCCGTCAGGGCCATCCGCGATTGCGGCGTGAAACGGGGCTTCGGTCACGCCAGCGCCGCGCCAAGCTGCATGGCAAGCCCCATCGAGCCGTCAACCGTCAACTTGCCGGTCATGAAGGCGGCGGTGGGGTTCATTTCGCCTTCCAGAATGGCACGGAAAACATCCGCCTCGGCGGTCAGGGTCACGTCAGCCTCGTCATCGCCTGCGCGCGCGCCATCCGCATCAATCATGATCGCGCCATGGCCGGGGATGACAAACTTGGCGATCCCGGCGCTGAAACCGCCACTCATCTTCGCGGCAAGGGCTGCCACAGCTGCAGAAATCACATCGCTCATCCATCTCTCCATCGTGATGCGTCGGGGGCTGGAGTTTTCCGCGCCATCCGCTACCTTCATGTTATGAAAGTTTGGGCACAGCTTCACAACCTTGTCGTTGCGGCACTTCTGTCGCTGATCTTCAGTGCTGCGGCTGCCTTTGGCCAGAGCGTCAAACTGGATGATCTGTTTGACCGGCTGAAGACCGCCGATGCCGAAGGGGCGGGGCGAATCGAACAGGAAATCTGGATCGAATGGTCGAAATCCGGATCGGCCGCGATGGACCTTTTGCTGGAACGCGGGCGCAAGGCCGTGGCGGCGGGGCAATTGACGCTGGCGGGTGGACATTTCACCGCGCTGATCGATCACGCTCCTGATTTTGCCGAAGGTTGGAACGCGCGGGCCACGGCCTATTATCAACTGGGCCAGATCGGCCCGGCCCTGGCCGATATTCGCCAGACCCTGGCGTTGAACCCGCGGCATTTTGGGGCGCTTTCGGGGTTTGCGATGATTCTCGAAGAGCTGGATCGCCCCAAAGAGGCGCTTGAGGTGCGAAAAGCCGTGCAGGCTATACATCCCAATGCCGCCGGGGTATCCGAGGCCATCGCCCGGCTTACCGCGGGTCTGCAAGGCCACTCACTTTAAGGACTTTTCGACATGGACGCCCGCGCCCGGGTCACGGCGGTCCTTGGGCCGACGAACACCGGCAAGACCCATTATGCCATCGAACGTATGCTGGCGCACCGCACCGGGGTGATCGGCCTGCCGTTGCGTCTTTTGGCGCGCGAGGTTTATGACCGCATCGTTGCCTTGCGCGGCCCCTCGGTGGTGGGGCTGGTCACGGGCGAAGAGCGTATCGTGCCAGAGCGCTGCCAGTATTGGGTTTGCACCGTCGAAGCCATGCCCTTGGACATTGGCGCCGATTTCGTTGCGGTGGACGAGATCCAGCTTTGTGCCGACCCCGAGCGCGGCCATGTCTTTACCGACCGTTTGTTGCGGGCGCGCGGCTTGCATGAAACCCTGTTTTTGGGGGCTGAAACCATGCGCCCTGCGATTGCAGGGCTGGTGCAGGGGGTAACCTTCCTGAAGCGCGAACGCTTTTCGGAACTGACCTACACGGGGTCAAAGAAAATCAGTCGGATGCCGGAACGCAGCGCGATTGTCGGGTTTTCGGTTGAAAATGTGTATGCGATTGCGGAATTGATCCGCCGCACCAAGGGCGGGTGTGCGGTGGTGATGGGCGCGCTTTCGCCTCGCACCCGCAACGCGCAGGTGGCGCTCTATCAAAACGGCGATGTCGATTATCTGGTGGCGACAGATGCCATTGGCATGGGGCTGAACCTGGATATCCGGCACATCGCCTTTTCGGCCACTGCAAAATTCGATGGCCACCGGATGCGGGGGCTTTTCCCACAGGAACTGGCGCAAATTGCAGGCCGGGCCGGGCGTTACACCGAAAACGGCACCTTCGGCGTGACCGGAGAGGCGCGGCCTTTTGACGATGACGTCATCGGCGCGATCGAAGAACACCGCTTTGACCCGGTGCGCAAACTGCATTGGCGCAACCATGATCTGGATTTTGGCACCGTTGACAAGCTAATCGCCAGCCTTGAGCGGCACACCCATGACCCTTGGCTGACACGCGCGCGCGATGCCAGTGATGTCTTGGCGTTGAAAGCGCTGGCGGCCATGCCCGAAATCGCCGAAAAACTGACGGGTCCCAAGCGGGTGCAACTGCTGTGGGATGTCTGCCGCATCCCCGATTTTCGCAACGCAGGC
>JAIOXV010000151.1 GCA_021741465.1 Paracoccaceae bacterium | reverse complement strand
ATGTTCGGGGAATTGCTTGGCCTATGGCTGGCGCAATGCTGGCTGGATCAGGGCGCGCCTGCGGTCTTTACCTTGGCCGAGATCGGTCCCGGGCGCGGCACGCTGATGGCCGATATTCTGCGCGCCACCCGTGCGGTGCCCGGCTTCCACGCCGCCGCCCGTGTCGTCCTGATCGAGGCATCGCCCCGCCTGCGCGCGCTGCAGGCCCAAAGGCTTGCCCCCTTTGCCGCGGCTTGGGCCGATGACATCGCCGCGCTGCCCCAGGACCCGCTGTTTCTTGTGGCCAATGAATTTTTCGATGCCCTGCCGATCCGCCAATTCGTCAAGGACCCGGGCGGCTGGCGCGAAAGGCTGGTCGGGCTTGAGGCCGAAAGGCTGACCTTTGGCCTGTCCGAAATCAGCCCAAGCCCCGCCTTGGACGCCCGTTTCGCCGCGGATCCTCCCGGCACTCTGGTTGAAATCTGCCCCCAAGCTGATAGGGTCATGGCAGAAATCGCCGCCCGCATTACGGCGCAGGGCGGGGCTGCGCTGGTGATCGACTATGGCGGCTGGGGCTCAAAGGGTGACACATTGCAAGCGGGGAAGGCCCATGAATTTGCCGACCCCCTTGGCGCGCCTGGCATGGCGGATCTGACGGCCCATGTCGATTTTCAGGCCTTGGCCCGCGCGGCCCTGCCCTTGCGCGCCCAATACACCACCCAAGCTGCGCTGCTGCGTGCCCTTGGCATTGATGCCCGCGCTGCGCGACTGGCGCAATCTTTGGCAGGGGCTGGTTTGGAAAATCACCTAGCCGCGCATCGCCGCTTGACCGAGGCGCAAGAAATGGGTTCGCTGTTCAAAGCGCTGGCCCTGACCCGGCCCGACGCCCCGTCGCCGCCCGGTTTTTCCTTTGGGGAAGGTTCTTGATGCTGGAAATCATCACCTCTCCGACACTTGCGCCGCGCCACGGCTTTTTCACCCGCAAGGGTGGGGCCTCATCTGGCATATTTGCCGGGCTGAACTGCGGCACCGGCAGCAGCGATCAGGCCGAGATTGTCGCGATCAACCGCACCCGCGTGGCTGATGCAATGGGCCTGCCGCTGGCCGCACTGGTCACCGTGCATCAGGTGCATTCGGCCGATGTGGTGCCGGTGACGGCGCCGCTTGGGCAAAAGCCCCGCGCCGATGCGATGGTAACCGCAACCCCCGGCCTTGCGCTGGCGGTTCTGACCGCTGATTGTCAGCCGGTGCTTTTTGCCGATGCCAAGGCCGGGGTGATCGGGGCCGCCCATGCCGGCTGGAAGGGCGCGCGCGACGGCGTGCTGGAAGCGACGCTGGACGCGATGGAGACGCTGGGCGCCAAACGGGCCAATATTGCCGCCGTTGTCGGCCCCTGCATCAGCCAGACCGCCTATGAGGTGGGCCAAGAGTTTCTTGAAACCTTCACCGATGATGCGCCCGAAGCGCTGCGCTTTTTCGCCAACGGAAACGGCGACCGGTTTTTGTTTGATCTGCCGTCCTATGGGCTGTGGCGCCTGCGCGAGGCGGGGATTGGGCATGCCGAATGGACGCGCCATTGCACCTATCGCGACCCATCGCGATTCTATTCCTATCGCCGCACCACCCATGCAGGCGAGGTGGACTACGGGCGGCTGATTTCGGTGATCCGGCTTTGAGTTTGGCAAGCTTTGGGCAAAGCCAGCCCCAAGATTGCCACAAACCCCGAAACAATTCCGCGCCATTGTTTCCCAAACCTGCAAAACAGGCTTGAATCCAAGGCCGCTTGGCCTTTGCGCCCAGTGCCACAATTGGCCCCGGCCTTGCGGCGCATTCTTTGAAAATTCCGGGCGGCTGGCCAAATCCTTGCCGCAAAGACCGTGGAAACTGGCTGCAAGGTCAAGTTGACCACTGACGATCCCGGAAGGATGAAGATGATGAAAAAAGAGCGTCGCTGGATGAAATCCGTCATTGCCGCCTCGAGCGAGGTGCAGACCACCCTTCCTTGGGCCCGTGGCACCCGCCGCCGCCCCGAAGCGCTGAAAGCCGGCACAAAGCCTGCCACCCAGGCGATGGCCGCGCGCTGATCTGATCGCAAGACTTTGGACATGGGCCAAAGGGGAAACCCTTTGGCCTTTTTTCATGCATCGCCCAACCCGCAGCCCAACCCGCAGCCTCTTGCCCGCGTGACCCCGAATCGGCCGCGGCGGGCCTTGCCCGCTTATTGCCCAACGGGCCGTGAACAATTGCGGATCCAAATGCAGGATCGTCGCGGCGCCTTGCGCAAATAAGGAAAAATTTTGACAAGCTGCGCCAAGCGCGCCATTTTTGCGCCTACAGATGTCCCTCTGTGAAAAACAGGCGATGGCGGGAAAGGTAAGACCAAATGGCAGCCCCCATCGCGCCGGATCGGCCCCCAAGGGCCGCCTCGGGATTGTGCAAAGTCAAGGCCGCCCCGGTGCTCCTCTGGCACCCGAAAAGGGGCGGCCTGAACATTTCAAAAGCAGATTTCAGGGCAAACCGCCCTTGCAAACCGCCAGGGCAAACCGCCATGGCAAACCTCTTTGGCGAAGCGGCGGCGCCTTGCGGCATCGGCGGTAAGGTCAGGCGTTTTTGGACAGCCGCGCTTCAAGCACGTCAAAGGGCAGGCCGGGCTCATCCTTGGCGCAGCGGATCACCAGACTGGTTTTCACCGACGCCACATTGTCGGCCGAGGTAAGGCCCTCGGTCAGGAAGGTCTGGAACGTTGACAGGTCTGGTGCCACGCATTTCAGGATGAAATCGATCTCGCGGTACAGCATGTGGCACTCGCGCACCAAGGGCCAATCGCGGCAGCGCTGTTCAAAAGCGGACAGGTCAACTTCGGCCTGGCTGCGCAGGCGCACCATGGCAAAGACCTTCACTTCGAAGCCCAGTTCGCGGGCGTCGATATCGGCGTGATAGCCCTTGATATAGCCTTCCTCTTCCAGCGTGCGCACCCGACGCAGGCAGGGCGGTGCCGAAATCCCGACCCGACTGGCCAATTCGACGTTCGTCATGCGGCCATCGGCCTGCAACTCGGCCAGAATATGGCGGTCGATCGGGTCCAGCTTCGAGGTGGCCATTCTTGTCTCCCTTTTGGACCGCTTATTAGGCGTATGGTCCGCCTTGCGCAATAATATTTCACGCAAGCGCCATTTTCTTAGCAGACCCAGCCGACATCAGGGGGTTTCACCCCCCGCCCGGCGCGCCTATATCAAGGGCTGCACGATTCCGGGGGATATCATGGGCGAGACGCGGCACACCAAGGTTCTTATCATCGGCTCTGGCCCCGCGGGCTATACCGCTGCGGTCTACTCGGCCCGCGCCATGCTGAACCCCATTTTGGTCCAAGGCCTGCAACCCGGCGGGCAATTGACCATCACAACCGAGGTGGAAAACTGGCCCGGTGAGACGCATATCCAAGGCCCCGACCTGATGGTCAACATGCAGGCCCATGCCGAGGCGATGGGGGCGGAGGTGATTTCCGACTATATCACCAGCCTTGATCTGCAAAACCGCCCCTTCACGGCAAAGGCCGACAGCGGCACCACCTATACCGCTGATGCGGTGATCCTTGCCACCGGGGCGCAGGCCAAATGGCTGGGCTTGCCGTCGGAAGAAAAATTCAAGGGCTTTGGCGTTTCGGCCTGCGCCACCTGCGATGGGTTCTTCTATCGCGGCAAGGAAGTGGTCGTCATCGGCGGGGGCAATACCGCTGTAGAAGAGGCGCTGTTCCTGACGAACTTTGCCACCAAAGTCACGCTGATTCACCGCCGCGATTTCCTGCGCGCCGAGAAAATCATGCAAGACAGGCTGTTCAAAAACCCCAAGATCGAGGTGATCTGGAACTCGGAAGTGACCGAGGTTCTGGGCAGCGACGCCCCGGCAAGCGTGACCGGCGTACAGGTGCGCAATGTCGTGACCGGCGCGCAAAGCATCGTGCCTTGCCATGGCTTTTTCGTTGCCATCGGCCATGCCCCGGCAAGCGAACTGGTCAAGGATCAGTTGGAACTGCATGCGGGCGGCTATGTGAAGGTGGAAGCCGGCTCGACCCGCACCGCCATACCAGGCGTTTTTGCTGCGGGTGATCTGACCGATCATATCTACCGCCAGGCCGTCACCAGCGCGGGCATGGGCTGCATGGCCGCCCTGGACGCCGAACGCTGGCTTTCCGGCCACTAGAGCCCCTGACACCTGTGCCATTTCTGCAGCGCTGCGCCGCAGCGTTTGGCGGTTTTTTACCATAGCACAAGGTTCTGTCTTGGCGCGGGCGGTGCTTTGTGAAATATGTTCATTCGTGAACAAACTTTCGACACCCCGATGAACGCCCACCCAACTCCGGCCTTTTTGTCTGACGAGGAACAGCTTTTCCGGCTGCTGCGTCAGCTTGACCGGGTGCCAGAGGCGTCACAGCGGGCCACCGCCGAGGCTCTGGGCCTGTCCTTGGGCAAGCTGAATGCGCTGTTGCACGCAGCCCAGGCGGCGGGGTTCATCCGTATCACCAACCGCGACAGCTCTGACCGCCGCCAACGCTTTGCCTATGCGCTGACGGCAAAGGGCGGGGCTGAAAAGGCACGGTTGGCCGATCGCTTTTTGGCCGGGAAACTTGCCGAATATCTTGCGCTGCATGCCGAATTGACCGGCCATGCGGCGGGACTTGTTACATTGAAACAAAGGACTGAGGTCATGCAGAACAATCATTCTCCGATCCCGGAGCTTTACGTCTCCCACGAATCTGCCCTGAAGCTGAAGCACGAGGCAGGCGCGCTGCCGTCGTGGGATCTGACCGCGCGTCAGGTCTGCGATCTGGAGCTTTTGATGAACGGCGGCTTCTACCCGCTTAAAGGCTTCAACACCGAGGCCGACTATAACGGCGTTGTCGACAACATGCGTCTGGCCGATGGCACGCTGTGGCCCATGCCGATCACGCTGGATGTGAACGAAGCCTTTGCCGACAAGGTTGCCCCCGGTCAGGACATCGCGCTGCGCGACGCCGAAGGCGTGATTCTGGCGATCATGTCGGTTACCGACAAATGGGAGCCGAACAAGGCCAAGGAAGCCGAAAAGGTCTTCGGCGCCGGTGATCTGGCCCACCCTGCCGTGAACTATCTGCACAATCAGGCAGGCAAGATCTATCTTGGCGGCCCGATCACCGGCATCCAGCAGCCCGTGCATTATGATTTCAAAGCCCGTCGCGACACCCCGAACGAATTGCGCGCGCTGTTCCGCAAACTGGGCTGGCACAAGGTTGTGGCGTTCCAAACCCGCAACCCGCTGCACCGTGCGCACCAGGAACTGACCTTCCGCGCCGCCAAAGAGGCGCAGGCCAACCTGCTGATCCATCCGGTCGTCGGCATGACCAAGCCGGGCGATGTAGACCACTTCACCCGCGTGCGCTGCTATGAAGCGGTGATCGACAAGTATCCGGCCTCGACCACCACCATGTCGCTCTTGAACCTTGCGATGCGCATGGCTGGCCCGCGTGAAGCTGTCTGGCATGGCCTTATCCGCCGCAACCACGGCGTGACGCATTTTATCGTTGGCCGCGACCATGCCGGCCCCGGCAAGAATTCTGCGGGCAAAGATTTCTACGGCCCCTATGACGCGCAAGAGCTGTTCCAAAAATACGAGTCCGAAATCGGCGTCAAAATGGTGGACTTCAAGCACATGGTTTATGTGCAAGAGCGCGACCAGTATTACCCGGCCAATGAAGTGCCGGAAGGCTGCACGGTTCTGGATATTTCCGGCACCGAACTGCGCCGTCGTCTGCGCGAAGGCGTGGATATTCCGGAATGGTTCTCGTTCCCTGAAGTGGTCACGCAGCTGCGCAAGACCAGCCCCGCGCGCGACAAGCAGGGCTTTACCGTGTTCTTCACCGGGCTTTCGGGTTCGGGCAAATCCACCATCGCCAATGCGTTGATGGTCAAGTTGATGGAACAGGGTGGCCGCCCGGTGACGCTGCTAGACGGCGACGTCGTGCGCAAGCATCTGTCGTCGGAACTGGGGTTCTCGAAAGAGCACCGCGATATCAACATCCGTCGCATCGGCTATGTCGCGTCCGAGATCACCAAGAACGGCGGCATCGCAATCTGCGCCCCGATCGCGCCCTATACCGCGACCCGCCGCGCCGTGCGCGAGATGATCGAGCAATATGGCGCCTTCATCGAAACCCATGTGGCCACCAGCGTTGAAGAATGCGAACGCCGCGACCGCAAAGGCCTTTACAAGCTGGCGCGCGAAGGAAAAATCAAGGAATTCACTGGAATTTCAGACCCCTACGAGGCCCCGACCAATGCCGAACTGGTGATCGAAACCGAAGGCAGCGACGTGGACGCCTGCGCCCATGAAGTTATCCTGAAGCTGGAATCGATGGGCCTTGTAAAGGCCTGATCACGATCAGCAGACATGCAGAAGGGCCGCCTTTTGGGCGGCCCTTCGTGTTTTTCGCAGGGTAATTGAGTGGGGCGTTCAGCGCGACCGCATCATGCGCAGCATCAGCCCGTCTTTCAGGAAATATTGGTGGTAAAGCGCCACAAGCGCATGGCCGCCCGCAAGCACCATCAAGGTATTTGCCGCCAGAACATGAAGGTCGCCCGTCGCTTCAATCCCGCCAAACCAGGTCAGCGCCCCCAAGGTCGGCGCGGCAAACATGATGAGATAAAGGGCCCGGTGCCCCCAGGTGGCGATCAGGCCCGCCGTTCCGGGACCGGCCTCGGGGGCGCCTTGGAAAAGGCGCACGACAAGGCGCAGAACGATCAGCGCCAGAACCGCCACCCCGACCCAGATATGCAGGCCCGGCATGCCAAAGCCTTCGGCGCCTTCGGCCACCGTCTCGCCCTCCATCATGGCGTCAAAGGCATCTTCCATGCCCTCGCTGAAAAGGTAGTTGAACCCGACGCCCAAG
>JAIOXV010000150.1 GCA_021741465.1 Paracoccaceae bacterium | reverse complement strand
GCCCCACCGACAAGCGTATCGCCCCCGCCAAGACCGAAAAGCGTATCGGCCTGCCCGCCCCCTGTCAGGCGGTTGCGCGCCTCGGTCCCGGTGCCCACAAAGGACCTTGTGCCCAGATAGGCCAGATCTTCGACATTCTCGCCAAGGCCATAGCGGGCAAGCGTGGTTTGCACCAGATCACGGCCCTGATCGGCATGTTCCACCACAGTGTCCCCGGCCTCGGTCACCAGATAGGTGTCGTTCTGCCGCCCACCCACCAGATAATCGGCCCCGGTCCCGCCATCGAGCGTGTCTGCGCCCCAGCCGCCAAACAAATTGTCAATTCCGGTGCCACCCGACAGATGGTCATCGCCTTGTTGGCCAAAAAGAAAATCATCAGCCCCAAAGCCGCGCAGCAGGTCATTGCCCTTGCCGCCATAGAGAAAATCATTGCTGGTGGTTTTGCCCACAAGCGTATCATTGCCCCCGAAGCCAAAGGCAAATCCGGCTGCGGTTGCTGTGTCAAACTGCGCCTCGCCTGCCGCGATTTCATAGGTTTCATTGCGCAGCCGCGCGGTGACCTGCGAAACCGCCACCGTTTGGGAAAGGCTGAGCTCATCCGCCGCACGGCCCAGCGAAAAGGCGTTCAGCGCATGGGCCAGCGCGTGCTGGTGGCGATAGGTTTCGACGCCATTGCCTTCCAGATAGACCAGATGCGACGCGCCGGTTTGCACCCCGGGATACCAGCCAAAGCCGATGCCACGGTCGGCGAACCAGTCATAGGCGGCGGCGATGAAATCATCATAGCCCTGCGGCTGGCTCGGATCATCGATCTGGCCATCGGCGTTGATCTCTGTGATGAGCACCGCATCATTGGCCACGGGGCCAAAGATTTCGTCCAGCCGGGCGATCAGCTCGGCCGGATCGGCGACAAGGTTGGTGCCCATCCAGGCGGGGTAGAAATGCGCCGACCACACCAGATCGGCCCCGACACCGGCGCGCAGAACCTCCAACGCGGACTGGCCGTCGATCAGCGTGTTGCCCAGCGTCAGGAAGTCGCCGTTATAGCCCCATCCGCCCACCAGAATGTTGCCCTCGGCGCGGGCGTCAATCATCTGGGAAAGTCTGATGACATGTTCGGCGTAAAGCGCCACGAAATCCGCCGCCGTCAGACCATCGCCCGCACCATTGGCGCGCACCGTGTTGCGATAGGCCGCGCTTTCATTCATCAACTCCCAGCCCCAGACGCCGCTGGCCACTGCGGGATGGGCCGCCATCCAGTCCAGCATCGCCTGCCAGGCGCCGGCAACATCGGGCAGGTTTTCTTCCAGAGCCGCATAGGCCTCGGCATTGGTCAGATCGGGCCAGCGCCCTTCGCCGATGCCGATGTTTTGCGCATCGCCCTCGCCATAGCAGATCGTCAGATCAAACCCCTGCGCCACGGCGGCGGTCAGAAATGCCTCCATCTGCGGATGAAGCGATCCATCGGGATTGAAGCTGTGTTCATTGAACAAGACCCGCAGGTTGTTCACCAGCGGCAGCGTTTCCTTGATGCGGGTTACAAAGCTGTCGGGGTCGTCATACATGCCCATCGGGATCAGCTGCACCTGATCTTGCCAGACGCCGCCGGCGCCATCGGCACCGGTCATGACCAGATTGATCATGGCAATCGAGGCTGTGGAACGATCCAGCGACATGCAGTTCCCGACAAGAAGACAAGGTTTGAAAGCCCCCCGCAAAGGCGCGGTGCGTCCGAAGACCTTTCCTATTTCTTAATTTCACTTGTCAGAAATGGGGCGCACCCGTGCTGATGCCGTGGCAATGCCGGGGCCTTTACGGCCATGCGAATAGGGGTTTGCCTTGTTTGGCAGGGGCGGCTTAGGGCGAAAGCTCGCCCGCAAGAACCGGGAAGGGCAGGATGTTTTGCCGTGGCGGCAAGGGGCAGATGGCAAAGGCGGTAAAGCCGCAGGGCGGGGTAAAGGCGCGGTTGAAATCCAGCGTGATTTCGCTGTCGGTCATATCTTCGCCCATCAAGAAGCGCGAAGCACCATAGGTTTGCTTGCCCGAGGTGGCATCGCGAAAGACGAACATCGGCTGACCGGCCTTCCAATGGGTTGGCACCAGCGCAATCTGATGTCCGCCATGGGAAAAGCGCGCAACATGGGTCAGAGACACTTCGGTGTCATTGCCGCCGCGCTGGCTGATGGTGGTGGTTTCGGGGGAGGCCAGCCGTTCCCAGCGGGCACGGATGATCCAGTCGGGCGGATCGGGAAAGGCGCGCAGATCGGCCTGACGCGGCGCGGTCAGATCGCGCACCCGCAGAGCCGGGATACCGTCCACTGTGTGCAGTTCCAAAAGCAGCGGTGGCACGCGCAGCTGGGCAAAACCACCCGGCGCAGGGCCAAAGGGCAGCGGTGGCTGCCCCGGCGTGGCAAATTCGGCGCCGGTTTCGGTCAGGCGCAAGATGCCCAGATGATCAGGGCCCGCGGTCAGCACCAGATCGTTTTCCGCGCTGCGTCCCACCCGCTGCGGTCCGGGCGGTATCTCGAGCCGGTCTGTCAGGTTCAGCCAACCGTCCTCAGCCGTCAGCGCGGCAAGCCGCTTTGCCCGCCATGTCACAAGCGCATCCATTCCGTTCCCCTAAAGATACAGCGTTCCGGCCATCACCTTCACCGCCTGCCCCGCCACTGTCACCCCCGAAGGCCCCACCGAAACCGCAATGCGCGAGGGCCGCCCCATATCATCGCCCTGCGCAATCGCCAGCCGCCGCGGCCCGCCGGGCAAGCTGGCAAGAAAAGCGCCCAGCGTGGCCGAGGCGCTGCCCGTCGCGGGGTCTTCCAGCACATTGTCCAAAGGCGCAAACATCCGCGCACCCACCGTTTCGCCATCCCGGCAATAGCAAAACACCGCAAAATCAAGGCCCGCCGGATAGGCCGCTGCCGCCGTGCGGATGGCATCGATCTGGGGTCTGGCCCGCGCCAAAGCGGCCCGATCGGCCAATTCCACAAAGACAAAGGCCAGCCCAAGCGAGGCCTGCACCGGCGCATGCCGGTCAAGCCGCAGATCAGCCACGGTCAGGCCAAGGGTTGCGGCCACCAGATCGGCGGGCGGATGGGCCACAATCTGCAAAGGCACGGGCGTGGTGAAAGACGCCCCCTTCGGCCCCACGGTGCAAGGAATGGGTCCGACGCCCAGTTCCAGCACCATTTCGCCGCCACGCCCCAGATCATGCAGCGCAATCGCCGTGCCGATGGTGGGATGCCCGGCAAAGGGCACTTCTGAGGTTGGCGTAAAGATCCGCACCCGCGCGGTATGGGCGGGGTTTTGCGGCGGATAGACGAAGGTGGTTTCCGAAAAGTTGAACTCGCGCGCGATGGATTGCAGCTTTTCGTCTGGCAGCCCCGCTGCATCGGGAAAAACCGCCAGCTGATTGCCGCCAAAGCGGGTTTCGGTGAAGACATCATATACCAGATAAGCGGCGGTCATGCGGCCTCGAACACAACTTGGCGGCGCAAGAACTGCGTCGCTTTGGACGAGACATAGGACGGATCGCCCGTGGTCATGAATTTCGATCGGGTTCCGCTGCCGTGAAACTCGGGGTGGCGGGTCAGATAATCTGTCAGGCTTTCCGCCACCAGATTGGCCTGCGAATAGACCTTTACATCTGCCCCAAGCGCATCTTGAAATGCCTTTTGCATCAAAGGGTAATGGGTGCAGCCCAAGATCGCGGCCTGCGGATGGGGCATACGCCGCATCAGCGCCTCGACATGGGATCTGACCAAGGCTTCGGCCAAGATTTCATCGCCCTGTTCAATGGCATCGACCACCCCGCCGCAGGGCTGCGCCTCCACATCCACCCCGATGGCGCGGAAGGCAAGTTCGCGCTGGAACGCCCGCGAGGCGACCGTCGCCGGGGTTGCAAACAGCGCCACATGTTTGATCGCCACTTCGCGCGGCGGGCTGTTGTCGCCCCATTGTCGTTCGGTCAAAGCCTCGATCAGGGGCACGAAAACCCCCAAGACCCGCTTCTGAGCCGGCACCCAGGTTTCCTGCATCCGCTTCAACGCCGCAGCGCTGGCCGTGTTGCAGGCCAGGATCACCAGATCACAGCCCTCGTCCCACAACCGTTCGGTCGCGCCACAGGTCAGGTTGAAAATATCGTCATGGGTCCGCACGCCATAGGGCGCATGGGCATTGTCCCCCAGATAGACAAAAGGCACATCCGGCAAGCGCCGCGCCACGGCATCCAACACCGTAAGCCCGCCCAGACCGCTGTCGAAAATGCCCACCGCCATGGTTGCCCCCTTGTGCATGCTGCGCCCGCATATTAGGCGCAATGCCCGCCCTGCGAAAGCAGACAAGCGTGGCACAAGCCAAAAGGGGGAATTTTTCCCCGGTTGCGCCGTTTACTCGTGACTTTTTATCCCTAAGTAAGCGCTGGTTGTGTAAGGTTGGCGCGGGCCGTGGAGGGCATGATGGACTGGGACAAGTTGCGGATATTCCATTCGGTTGCCGAAAAGGGCAGCCTGACCCATGCGGGCGATGTGCTGCACCTGAGCCAATCCGCCGTCAGCCGCCAGATCCGCGCGCTGGAAGAAAGCTTGAACGTCACACTGTTTCACCGCCATGCCCGCGGGCTGATCCTGACCGAACAAGGAGAGCTGCTTTACGACGCCACCCAAGCCATGGCCAAGCGCCTGGACGCCACGGCCGCACGGATCCGCGATTCGGAGGATGAGGTTTTTGGCGAATTGCGCGTCACCACCACAACAGGCTTTGGGACGCTGTGGCTGGCCCCGCGCCTGCCTGCGCTTTACAAGCAATACCCCAGCCTGAAGATCGACCTGATGCTGGAAGAACGCGTGCTTGACCTGCCCATGCGCGAGGCCGATGTGGCCATCCGCATGAAGGAACCCTCGCAGGCCGATCTGATCCGCAAGCGTTTGCTGAACATCAAGATGCGGCTTTACGCGACGCCCGAATATCTGGCCGAACATGGCACCCCGGTGACGATGGAAGATTTCAACCAACACCGGCTGATCTGCCAGCATTCGGGAACCGCGCAGGTGTCGGCCGGCGCCTTGCTTGTGGCCGAACTGATGAGCCACGATATCCCCTCAACCCTGACCGTGAACAACTATTTCGGGGTTTTGCAGGGGGTCTTGAACCACCTGGGCATCGGGGTTCTGCCCGATTACATTACCGAAGACTTTCCACATCTGGTCCGGGTGCTGCCCGAAACCGAAAGCGCAGAAGTGCCGGTGTTTCTGGCCTATCCAGAAGAGCTGCGCCACTCAAAGCGCGTGGCGGCCTTCCGCGAATTCGTGACGGAAGAGATTTTCAACTATCGCCGGCGCCAGCAGCCGTGATTCACATTTCGCTTGGTTTGCGTGCAAGGCCAACGGCTTAGCTGAAAACTTTACCATCAAACACCCCGCAGAACCGCCAGCTATGCGCAAAATGCATATCGGCAATGCTGCAATTGCAGCATGTTTGTTCTTGAGATGCCCAATTCATACGCATAGATACATCCTCGAAGCGGCAATCGAGTTCGCTCTTTCCGCTTCACCTCCCTGTTGGACTTGGCCGAGCGTAAGCTCGGCCTTTTTTTTGGGCTGTGGCATGCCTGCCTGCTTTTCAAAGCGGCATTTGGTGTTTGCCCAGACCGACCACCGAGCGGACGCTGGATGGCCACCGGGCAAGCACCGGGCGGCCCAAGACAGCCAATAAAGCCTGCCCTCGCCCTGCACGCGCCTGCGCCTGCCCCAAACGCCATAAAATTTTCGACGAAAATTTTTCGCCCCCCAGCGACCGGAGCCGCTTTCCCTTTGTCGCCCCATGGCCTAAAGGGCAAGAAAACCTGCCGCGCCTGATGGGAGACTGCCATGTCGGAACCCGAAATCACCCCAGAAATTGTTGCAAAGCACGGCATCAAGCCGGATGAATGGGAGCGGCTTCTGGGCATTTTGGGCCGGATGCCAAGCTTTACCGAACTTGGCATTTTTTCGGCCATGTGGAACGAACATTGCTCGTATAAATCTTCGAAGAAATGGCTGCGCACCCTGCCGACCACCGGGCGCCAAGTGATCTGCGGGCCGGGCGAGAATGCGGGCGTGGTCGATATTGGCGATGGCCAGGCCGTGATCTTCAAGATGGAAAGCCATAACCACCCTTCCTATATTGAACCCTATCAGGGCGCGGCCACGGGTGTTGGCGGCATCTTGCGGGATGTGTTCACCATGGGCGCGCGGCCCATTGCGGCAATGAACAGCCTGTCTTTCGGCCTGCCCAGCCATCCCAAAACCTCGCATCTGGTCAAGGGCGTGGTCGAAGGCGTGGGCGGCTATGGCAATGCCTTTGGGGTGCCGACGGTTGGTGGCGAGGTGCGGTTTCACAGCTCTTATAACGGCAACTGTCTTGTAAACGCCTTTGCGGCAGGTCTCGCGGATGCTGACAAGATTTTCTACTCGGTCGCCTCGGGTGTTGGCATGCCGGTGGTTTACCTTGGGGCCAAGACCGGGCGCGATGGCGTTGGCGGGGCCACCATGGCTTCGGCCGAGTTTGACGACACCATCGAAGAAAAGCGTCCTACCGTGCAAGTCGGGGACCCCTTCACCGAAAAGCGTCTGTTGGAGGCCTGTCTGGAACTTATGGCCTCGGGGGCGGTGATTTCCATTCAGGACATGGGGGCGGCAGGCCTGACCTGTTCGGCGGTTGAAATGGGGGACAAGGGCGGGCTTGGCATCAAGCTGCAGCTGGATGATGTGCCCCAGCGCGAGGCGGCAATGACCGCTTATGAAATGATGCTGTCGGAAAGTCAGGAACGCATGTTGATGGTTCTCAAGCCCGAGCTTGAGGACGTTGCCCGCGCCATCTTTGTCAAATGGGATCTGGACTTTGCCATCGTCGGCGAAACCATTCCCGAAGACCGCTTCCTGATCTTGCA
>JAIOXV010000149.1 GCA_021741465.1 Paracoccaceae bacterium | reverse complement strand
GGCGGCAATTCAGGTGTTCCAAGGCATGTTGCTGTTCTTCCTTCTGGGGGTTGATGTGCTGACCAACTTCCGCATCCGTACCTTCATGGGGGGCAAGTAAATGGACTTTGGCGGTATCAACCCGACGATCTTGATTGCCTCGCTGATGGCGGCATCGGTGCCAATCTTGCTGGCCGCTTTGGGCGAATTGGTTGTGGAAAAAGCCGGGGTTTTGAACCTTGGGGTGGAAGGCATGATGATCATGGGGGCCATCGTGGGTTTCATGGTGACCATCCGCACTGGCAGCCCTGTGCTGGGCTTTGTCGGCGGAGCCGCGGGCGGGGCGGCGGTGTCGCTGGTCTTTGCCTTTCTGACACAGGTTTTGCTGGCCAATCAGGTGGCGACCGGACTTGCTCTGACGCTGTTTGGCCTTGGGCTTTCGGCCCTTTTGGGGCAGGGCTATAATGGGCTGAAACCAGTGCAAACGGGGGCTGTGCCCTTTGGCCCGCTGGCGGATCTGCCTTTCTTTGGCAAGGTGTTCTTCAGCCATGATTGGGTGGTCTATTTCAGCGTCTTCATGACCGCGGTCATCTGGTATGTGCTCAAATCCACCCGACTGGGCCTGGTCATCCGGGCCGTGGGCGAAAGCCATGAGGCCGCACATGCGCTTGGCTACAAGGTCAACCGCATCCGTCTGGGGGCGATCATGTTCGGCGGGGCGATGGCGGGCATGGGTGGGGCCTATACGTCCTTGATCCGTGTGCCGCAGTGGGTGGATGGAATCACCGCCGGCGCGGGCTGGATTGCCCTTGCGATTGTGGTCTTTGCCAGCTGGAAGCCCTGGCGGGCGGTGATCGGTGCCTATCTTTTCGGCGGCATCACCGTTCTGCAGTTGAACCTGCAAGCAGCGGGAAGCTGGATTCCGGTCGAATACTTGTCGATGTCGCCATATCTGATAACCATCGTCGTGCTGGTCATTATGTCGTCGGGCAAAGGCAAGGCTTCGCTGAACGCCCCGGCCGCTTTGGGCCAAAATTTTCATGCCTCACGCTGAGGCGCAACAACCAACCGGGGCCAAGAACGGCCCCATTCACGGGGAGAGACTGAATGCTTAGAAGAACCCTTTTGGCCACCGCCGCCCTTGGCCTTGGCCTGGCGATGACCGGGACCTCGGCCATGGCCGCGGGCATGGATCATGTAAAGGCGTGTTTTGTCTATATCGGACCCATCGGTGATGGCGGCTGGACGTTCCAGCACCATGATGGCGCGATGCAGGTACAGGCCGCTTTTGGCGACAAGGTCGAACTGCAGTGGCAAGAAAACGTGCCGGAAAGTGCCGATGCCGAGCGCGTTCTGACGCAGATGGCCCTTGGTGGCTGCAACATCATCTTCACCACCTCGTTCGGTTACATGGATGCCACCAATGCCGTGGCTGCAAAGTTCCCGGACGTGAAGTTTGAACATGCAACTGGCTTCAAGCGCGACAGCGCCAACGTCTCGACCTATAACGCGCGTTTTTATGAAGGCCGCGCGGTTCAGGGCCATATCGCGGGCAAGATGACCAAGTCGAACAAGATCGGCTATATCGGGTCTTTCCCGATCCCCGAAGTTATCATGGGCATCAACAGCTATTACCTGCATGCCAAAAAGGCGAACCCTGCGGTCGAGCTGAGCGTTGTTTGGGCCTATACTTGGTTTGACCCGGCGAAAGAGGCTGATGCAGCCAAGGCGCTGATCGATCAGGGCGTTGATGTCATCGCCGCCCACACCGATTCGACGGCACCCCTTGCCGAGGCAGCAAAGACCGAAGGCGTGATCGGTTTCGGTCAGGCATCTGACATGGCCGCCTACAAGGATGGCCCCCGCGTGACGTCGATCATCGACAACTGGGGCCCCTATTATGTCAAGCGCGTGGGCGCGCTGCTGGACGGCACCTATGAGCAGGCCGATGCCTGGGAAGGCATTGCCGGCGGCGAAGTGCTGATCGGTGAAATCACCGACAAGGTCCCGGCCGATGTGAAAGCCGAAGCCGAAGCCCTGCGCGATGCGATTGCAGCGGGCACCTACCATCCGTTCACCGGCCCGCTGAACAAGCAGGACGGTTCGGCTTGGCTGGCCGAAGGCCAGACCGCTCCGGACGGTGATCTGTTGGGCATGGGCTTCTATGTGGAAGGTATCACCGGCGATATTCCGCAGTGATTTTCTGCCGATAATCTGGTCAAAGGCCCGCAATTGCGGGCCTTTTTCCTTTCTGTGGCACAGAATGTCGCGGGGAGAAGAAATACTACACATTCATGTATTCTAATGTATACTTACACCTGAGTCGCAAAGATGCCGGGGAGGGCAGAGAATGGCGCATATCGTGGTGTTGGGTGCAGGTCTGGGTGGGTCGATCATGGCTTACGAGCTGCGTGACCAGATCAGACCGGAAGACAAGATCACCGTCGTCACCAAGGACACGATGTATCATTTCGTGCCCTCGAACCCATGGATCGCTGTGGGGTGGCGCAAGCGCGAAGACATCAGCTTTGACATCGCCCCGACGATGAAAAAAAAGGGCATCGATTTCAAGACCGTTGCCGCCGAAAAGGTTCATCCCACCGAAAACCGTGTCGAGCTGGTCGATGGCACCTCGGTTTCTTACGATTACCTCGTGATCGCCACCGGCCCCGAGCTGGCCTTTGACGAAATCCCCGGACTTGGGCCCCATGGCGGTTATACCCAGTCGGTTTGCCATGTTGACCATGCGCTTGCCGCAAAGGAAGTTTTCGAAAAGCTGCTGGCCAACCCCGGGCCGGTCATCATCGGCGCGGTGCAAGGTGCCAGTTGCTATGGCCCGGCCTATGAGTTTTTGTTCATTCTCGAGACCGCCCTGCGCCGTGCCAAGATCCGCGACAAGGTGCCGATGACCTTTGTCACCTCGGAACCCTATGTCGGCCATCTGGGGCTTGACGGGGTGGGCGACACCAAGGGCCTGCTGGAATCCGAGATGCGCGCCAAGCACATCAAATGGATGACATCCAGCCGGGTGAAAAAGGTCGAAGACGGCAAGATGACCGTTGAAGAGATCAATGACGACGGTTCGGTTCGCGCCGAAAAGGAAATGCCTTTCGCCTTTTCGATGATGCTGCCGGCCTTCCGCGGCGTGAAGGCGGTGCGCGATATCGAAGGCGTGTCAAACCCGCGTGGCTTTACCATTGTGGACGAGCACCAGCAAAACCCGAAATACAAGAACATCTTCGCGGTTGGCGTCTGTGTCGCCATTCCGCCGATGGGGCCCACCCCGGTGCCCTGTGGCGTGCCGAAAACCGGTTTCATGATTGAATCCATGGTTACCGCTACGGCCCATAACATCGGCAATCTGGTGCGTGGCAAAGCGCCCGATCAGGTCGGCACCTGGAACGCGGTTTGTCTGGCCGATTTCGGCGACAGCGGCATCGCCTTTGTTGCCCAGCCGCAGATCCCGCCGCGCAACGTCAATTGGTCGTCCAGCGGCAAGTGGGTTCACCTCGCCAAGGTGGGTTTTGAGAAATACTTCATCCGCAAGATCAAGAAAGGCACTTCCGAGCCCTTCTATGAAAAGTTGGCCATGAACGCGATGGGCATCGACAAGCTGAAGGCCGTGAAGAAGGGCTGAACCGGCTTTTCGGGGCTTGCGGCCTGCATCCGGGCTGGGCATGGTGCGTCCATGTCCAGCCCGCTTGCATTTGGGGCCATGCAATGTGGCGGCCGCGCCGATGCCGCCCAGTCAATGGCCATGTTCGACGCCTGCCACGCGGCGGGTTTGCGCCATTTCGACACCGCTTGGATCTATACCGATGGCGCGTCGGAAACCCTGCTTGGGCAGTTTGCCAAGGGGCGCGACCTGCAGATCGCGACCAAAATCGGCTATGAGGGCGGGGCGGGGCGGGCCAATCTGGCCGCGCAGTTCGACACAAGCCGCAAACGGCTGGATTGCCCGGTCGATCTTCTTTATCTGCACCGCTTCGATCCCGACACACCGCTGGACGAAAGCCTGGAGGTGCTTGCCCGTTGGCAATCGGACGGGCTGATCGCCCGCATCGGCCTTTCCAACTTTGCCGCGTGGCAGGTGATGAAGGCCCAAGCCGCGGCGCAGCGCCTTGGCACAAAAATAGATGCCATTCAGCCAATGTATTCGCTCGTAAAGCGGCAGGCCGAGGTAGAGCTTTTGCCAATGGCAGCCGATCAGGCGATTGCCGTCTATGGCTACTCGCCGCTTGGGGGTGGCCTTCTCACCGGCAAATACGCCGCAGGGGCAGCCGCCGGACGGCTGAGTGAAGATACACGCTATGCCGCGCGCTATGCCCCCGATTACATGGCCCGCGCAGCTGCCGAATTGACGGCGCTTGCCGCCGAACTGGCCTGCCATCCTGCGACGCTGGCCGTTGCCTGGGCAAAATGCCACCCTTCCCGGCCGGTTCCACTGATTTCTGGCCGCAATGCCGATCAGCTTGCGCCCTCGCTTGCGGCGGCTGAATATTCTATGACTGCAGAAACTTACGCACGCATTTCGGCGCTTAGCCCAGCGCCCCCGCCAGCGACGGACAGGTTGGAAGAAGCATGAACGACTTTCTCATCATCGGTGGCGGCATCGCCGGTATTTCGGCAGCCGCGCGCATGTCACATCTTGGCCGTGTTACGCTGCTGGAGGCCGAGGCCCATATTGCCCACCACGCCTCGGGCCGGTCGGCAGCCCTTTACGAACCCTTCTATGGGCTGAAACCGGTGGTCGATCTGTCGATTGCCTCGGGGGATTTTTTCCGGTCCGAAGCGAATATCCTTAGCCCGCGTGGGCTGATGATTCTGGCGCGTGCCGATGAACGCGACGCCCTTTTCAAGGACGCAGCCAGCTTTGAACTGCCAGAAATCAGCGTCGATGAGGCCCGCGCCATCGTGCCGGTCATCAATGACACCGTCACCCATGCCGCCTACGGCACCCATGCCTGGGACATCGACACCGACCTGCTGCTGCAGAATTTCTCGCGCGAAGCCCGCGGCAATGGCGCCGAAATTATCACCAACGCCCGTGTGACGGCGATTGCCAAAACGGCGGGTGGCTGGGCGGTGACCACCGCTGCCGGTACCTATGAAGGCCGCATTTTGGTGAATGCCGCAGGGGCTTGGGTTGACCAGATCGCCGCAATGGCTGGGGTGCAGCCTTTGGGCTTTCAACCCTATCGTCGGTCAATGGCGCGCATTCCAGCACCGGGCGGCCATGACGTATCGGGCTGGCCGATGCTTTTTGGGGTGGGCGAATCGTGGTATGCCAAGCCTGATGCCGGCGCACTGATCGTCAGCCCAGCCGAGGAACACCCGGCAGAACCGCATGACGCCTGGGCCGATGATATGGTGCTGGCCGAAGGGCTGGCGCGCTATGAAGAATTCGTGACCGAACCCGTGACGAAGCTGATTTCCAACTGGGCGGGCTTGCGCACTTTTGCGCCTGACCGCGTTTTGGTCATCGGGCAGGACAGGCGCGATCCGTCGTTCTTCTGGATGGCCGGGCAAGGCGGCTATGGGTTCCAGTCTTCGCCAGCCGCAAGCCTTCTGGCCGCCGATCTGATCGGGGGGCGCAGCCCGCACCTTGGCACCGATCTGGTGGCCAGCCTGTCACCCGCGCGTTTCGGATGAGCCTGCGTTTGCCTGATAGCAGGGCCGAGGTTCTTGCCGATGGCCGCCGCATGTCACCTTCTGCGGCCCGCAATGCAGGGCCAATCTTTGATGTTTTGCAAGGGCTTGGGCTGAAAGGTCGGCTGTTGGAAATCGCCTCGGGCTCTGGTCTGCATGCCGCGCACATGGCGGGGCCTTTGGGTGTGACATGGCAGCCAAGCGACGTGGAGACGGATAATTTCGCCTCGATCCGGGCCTGGGCTGCAACGACAAAGGCAGATATCTTGCCACCCGTTTTGCTGGACGCGACCCGGCCCGGTTGGGCCGAAACCCTTCCACCGCAAGACGCCCTCCTTTTGGTGAACCTGTTGCACCTGATCCCCGTACCTGCGGCCGCAGCCCTTTTGGCCGAAGTGCCCAAAGCGCTGGCCCCCGGTGGCACCGCGTGCCTTTACGGCCCGTTCTTGCGCGACGGCAAAGCGACCAGCGACGGCGACGCGGCCTTTGACGCCTCGCTGCGTGCGCAGGATCCGGCGATTGGCTACAAGGATCTGGCTTGGGTTTGCGGGCAACTGGCGCAGGCGGGGGTCAATGTGGTGCCAATCGAGATGCCAGCGAACAATCTTATGCTGATCGCCCGGCACTCACATTCATAATACTGAATACAATTGATCCAGATCAAGGCTTCCCTCCCACGCACCTGCCACCAAGCGGGGGCGAAGGAGACCGTGATGAACTACAAAGAAAAGACCGCCGAGATTCGTTCGGAATTGCGCAGTTTCAACAAATTGAACCCCGAAACCGCCAAGGGGTTTCAGGCCCTGTCGATCGGCGCAATGACGGATGGTACGTTGGACAAGAAGCAGCGCGAGTTTGTGGCGCTGGCGATTGCGGTGACACAGCGGTGCGAACCCTGCGTCAACCTGCATGTCGAGGCGCTGTTGAAAGCAGGGGCAAGCCGGGAAGAGTTGGGATCGGTTCTGGCGATGTGCGTGCAAATGGGGGGCGGGCCTGCGCTGATGTATGCCGCCCATGCATTGGCGGCTTGGGATGAATTCACCGCCCCCGCGCAATAGGCGGCAATCCGGCGCCAATAGCAACGAAGGCCGATGACAAAACCGCAGGCATAGGTCAGGATGTGGTCATGACCATTGCCCGTGTTACCGCCTCGCTTGTCTTTTGTCTTTGCCTTGCCGCCTGTGTCAGCGGGCAAAAGCCGCAGCGCGACACCGCTTTGGCCGCTGTGCCCGATGCAGAGGTGATTGCGGCGAATTTCAGCGATCCCAACCCACATCCACAAACGGCTGCCGCCGCGCGCCACGAGGTGCATGGCGTGGATGTCGCACGGTTTCAAACCGCGGTCGATTGGAAGACAGCGCGCGCCAATGGTGTGAATTTCGACTCATAAAGGCCACCGAAGGCGGAGATCTGGTGGACCCGATGTTCAAGGACCACTGGCGCGGTGCGGCACAGGCCGGGGTAAAGCGCGG
>JAIOXV010000148.1 GCA_021741465.1 Paracoccaceae bacterium | reverse complement strand
AAAAGCGTAAAGCAGCGCGATGGTGACAATCTCGAAAGAGGGGACACCTGCCGACAGAACGGCCGCCCCAGTAAACCACGGCAGCCCTTCATAGCACAGGCCCACCAGACCCGGCCCCCACCATCCCGACCGCTTGAGCCGGACCGGCTCTGCCGAATAGGCCCAAGCGGCCAAAACGCCAACCACGGTGGCGCCAAAGCCCCAAGGCCCCAAGAACCAGCCAATGACCAAGGACAGCACCGACATGGCCAAGGCAATCCACAGGCCCCAGCGGCCCGGAATGCGCCCCGACGGGATCGGACGGCCGGGTTCATTCACCGCATCGACATGGCGGTCGCACCAGTCATTCGCCGCCTGTGACATGCCACAAACCACCGGGCCCGCCAGAACAATGCCAAGAATGACAAGCGGCAGCGCCGCAAGGGGCGAGGCCCCAACCGACACAACGCCGCACAAATAGGCCCACATCGGCGGGAACCATGTGATCGGCTTGATCAGTTCCAGCATGGCGCGGGGCTGCGGAAAGGGCGATGTGTGTAAGATTTTTGATACGGTCATGTGTCAACCTAGCATTACATCTTTGAGTCGGGCAAGCCTAGACTTCAGGCCCGATCTCAAACCGGCAGGCAACGTCGCCACAGGCACAGCACGCGGTCTCATGCGCTTGGGCCGTGGGCCAGACCAAGGTGCCGTACAGCCGCTCGAACACGGCGGTGTGCCAATGGCAGCTGGGGGCACCAGCGGCCCCACAGGCCAAGGGATTGGCGGTAAGGGTGACGACAATGGCACGCGCGCGGGGGCGCCCGCGCGCCACTGCAAACTGGCCCGAACCGGCAAAGGTCCAGGCATGTTTGCCAATCGCCATGGTCAAAAGCCGCGCACCCAGAGGGGCGGGCAGCGCGCGGATCAGCGCCTTTGCGGGGCGGGGAATGCGGTTGGCAAGGATATAATCCGCAGTGGCCAGCCCGGCCGCTCGCATCAGGCCTGGGGCCAGATCGGGGCGCGCTTGCGCCACGGCGCGGTGCAGGCGCGCCACATCAATTTCAGGCCACATCCCGGCATCGGGGGGCGGCACTGGCACCCCCGCCCGGGCAAAAAGCGCCGCACGCTCTGCCACGCCAAGCGCGCGGTCAAGCACTGGCACCAGCTGCAACAGGGCATTGGGGCCAATGCGGGCGGTGCTGTCCACCGGGCTTACTCCCCCGGTTCAGTCAACTGCTGCGTGCCGCCGCCGCAGGCCATGACCGGCCCGGCATCGACCGGCAGCTGGAAAGCCCCCGCCGCACGCTCTGCCGCACGTTCTTTGGTCTGGGCGCGCACAGCCAACTGACGCTCACGCGCGCGGGCGGCCTTGTCGGCGGTGGCGTCCCAGTCCTGCATCTGGGCTTCGGCGATGGTGCGGGTTTCGTCAAAGTGGAAATCCACCTTGCCCTTGGACTGCGGCCCCCAATAGCCCGCCTTGCCAAGATCATAGAAGGTGCGCCCCACTCCTGCCTTGAGAAACGCCTTCAGGCAGCCCAAGAGATATTTCCGCCGGAACCCGGTGCCGCGCCACGGATAGTGAAACAGCGCCTTTCGCATATAAAACCGACGATAATTCTTCATAACCCCGTTCAGCAATTCGCCGCGCGTCATGGCGGAAGGCTTCATGATCGGGGTGACGAAGTTGTACTTCGAGAAATCGAACACCTCGACCTGATCGCGCAATTCCTGAAACAACGGAGTAAAGGGCCAAGGCGTATACATCGCCCAATTCGCAAGATCGGGTTGCCAGTCCCAGGCCATCTGGAAGGTTTCCTCCAAGGTCTCGGTCGTCTCGTTATCAAGGCCCACGATGAACTGCGCCTCGACGAAAATATCGGCGTCACGCAACAGTTTGATCGCCAGCTTGTTGTCGGCAACCGTGGTTTCTTTGTTGAACTGGTCCAGCTTCAGCTGCGCGGCCGCCTCGGTGCCCAAGGACACATGCACAAGACCCGCCCGGCGGAACAAGGGCAGCAGATCCTTGTCGCGCATGATATCGGTGACGCGGGTGTTGATGCCCCACTTCACACGGTCCGGCAGGCCGCGGGCAATCAATTCCTCGCAGAACTCAATGAATTTGCGGCGGTTGATGGTGGGTTCTTCATCGGCAAGGATGAAAAAGCCAACCTGATGGTCATTGACCAGACGTTCGATCTCATCGGCCACCTTCTTGGGGTCGCGCACCCGGTAGTCGCGCCAGAACTTCCATTGGCTGCAGAAAGAACAGGTAAAGGGGCAGCCCCGCGCCATGTTCGGGATGGCCACCCGCACGCCAAGCGGGGTGTAGAGGTACTTCGACCAGTCCAGAATGGTCCAATCCGGGTCAATCCCGTCAAGGTTCTTGACGGTCGAGGCGGCGGGTGTTGCCACGATCTCATCCCCGTCCTTGAACGCCAGCCCCTTGATCTTGCGCTTGTCAGCGGGCCAGCGGCCATCGCGGCGGGCCTGCATCAGGGCGGTCATGATCTCTTCGCCTTCACCGCGCACGATGACATCGACCCAAGGTGCCTCGGACAAGACCTGCCGATACATGAAGGTGGCGTGAATGCCCCCCAAAACGCGCAGCGCGCCCGGAACCACCTCGGCGGCCAGTTTCAGCACCTCCTCGGCGACGTAAATCGCGGGGGTGATGGCCGTGGTGCCAACCACATCAGGGGCCAGATCGATCATGCGCTGGCGCAGATCCTCTTGGCTGACGTTTTCGGTCATCGCATCGATGAAGTGAATATCGGTGAACCCGGCGGTCTTGAGAGAACCGGCAAGATATGCCACCCAGGCGGGCGGCCATGTGCCGGCGATCTCTGCACCACCAGAGTGATAGTTCGGGTGAATAAACAATATCCGCATCTTGGCCTCCGCAAACTGTCTAGTTTACGTTACACCAAATATGTCCATCCAGATTGACACAGATCAAATCGCAGCCGGCAAACACAGATAAAATGGAAAAGCACCCCAAGAGGGGCGCTTTTCACGTTGTATCAGATGATTACGATGTCAGTCGTCCTTGGCCAGCAATCCGAATTTGCGCAGCTTCACATACAAGGATTGCCGCGACAGGCCCAGCATTTCTGCTGCCGCGACCCGGTTGTTATGGGTCAGATCAACGGCCGTTTGAATGCACATCTTTTCAACGACTTCGGTGGTTTCCGCGACGATGTCCTTAAGCGAGGACGACCCCACCAAATCCATCACCGAGCGCATGCTGTCCGTGCTTGGGGCCATTTGGGTACGGCGCAAGATCTCTGTGCGGCTGGCGTCACGGATCACAAGGCCATAGCAGGGCCTTGGCCGGTCATTCAGATAGGTCGCCGAAATCTCAACCGAGACCTGACCATTGAATTCGTTCAGCACCTTGGTGGCATACATGCGCAGCTGTCGCGCCCGCTTGGTATTGTCCAGCAAGACGCGCAGATCGACACTGCCGCGCGCCAGAAAGTCAGACAAGGACCGCCCGCGCACGTTGGTGACATGGGTGGAATCGGTGATCTTGAGGAAGGCGTCATTGGCGGCAGTTATGATGCCGTCGTCGTCCAGCATGACAATGGCATCAACGCCCTCATGAAACAGGCGCTCCAGGTTTTCACTGGTTTCATTGTGCTGGCGGGCCCCATGATCTGTGGATTCAATCCGGCACAGCATCAGCCGTTCACCCGCGGCGCGGAACAGCTTCGGGATCACCCGCAGCTTGCGCTGCGAGCGCCGCGCCACCAACTCCACCGGACTGACCGCATTGGTCGACGCGATGTTGGACAAGCTTTCCAGAAACTCGCCCCGACGGCGGCCTTCGAATTCTTGGGCAATCGCAGCCCCGACAAGTTCCTGACGCGAGCCGCCCAACATGGTGGCCGCAGCAGCGTTCAGATCCGCAATCCGGCCATTGTTCATTGCCACCAAAACAACCGCATCGCGCGTTGCATCCATCAACACCCGATAACGGGTGTCCATTTCGCGCTGGGTTTCATAATCGCGCTCCAGCACGATCTGGGCCATGACCAACTGTTGCTGCATCTCGGCAATCGGCCGCAGGTCGCGGCCCAACATCAAGATGGATTTGTCCTTGCCAATCGAATGCATGGCATAGCGGATCGGAAATTCCGCAATCGTTTCATGGGTGTGATTAAGCTCGACCGAAACCGACCGGCTTGCAGGCTTCATCAATTCTGCCACGCGGCGCGTGTACTTGGCGTAGCTTTCTTCGGTCATGATATCGGCGGCTTTACGCCCCACCCAATCCCCAAGACGCCCGAAAGAGGCGTGATGCGGGTTTACCAAAACACCGGTCACAATTCCGTCTGCCGAAAGCATCAGGCATATGTCACCCGCTGTCGCGACAATCTGCGAGAGCAATTCAGGATCAATGAGCGGCATCGACATGCCGGCAAGAAGATGGTTCGTATCAGTATTCACGAGCTGTTCGCCTCGTTTGCCGCCCACCCGATCGTTCGGGACAGCGGAGAGTTACGCGCGCCGTAGCACGCAAAAGGCATCGAACTTCAGGCCAACGACCTCAAGAGCAGAGCCGACGTCATTGGAGGCGTGGTCAGCTCCAGTGCATGATACAAGGTCCTCCACTGTAGACATCACCGCGCCCCCAACAATGATAAGTGTAGGTGAAGGGCTTACTGCCCTGATAAAGGTTATCAATTTGCCGGCAGCCGGCAATTTTCCTTCGGTCGCCACTGACAGCATGATCCCGTCGAAACTGCGCGACACAAGAAGTCTGCGCAACTCGTCCAGACTTGGCGCGATGCGCAAGCAAACCGAAACCCCATAGCGGCGCATCTGGCCCATTGCGACCAATGGGCCCAGCGTGTGCTGCTCTTGATCGGGCACGATCAGCAAGATGGTACCATGCCCCGCATCGCCAGCCTGGTCCGCGGTCCATGCGTTGCCAATTTCGCGCAACAGGCTTTGAAGACGGCCCGTCCCGATCGACACGTCGAGCCACGACATCTCGTCTTGATGCCACGCAGTCCCCATCCGCCGCGCCGCTTCCGGAATATAAATATCCGCCAGGGCAGCGACTGAAATCCTGGCGCGCCGCACCTCGACCAACAGCTCGCGAAACGCGTGATCCGTGCCGGAAACCGAAGCATCGATCATCGCCTGCAACAAGGGCTCGCGCAGCTCTGTCGAATTGCGCGCGCTGCGGTCGACCAAGAGCGAAACAACCTGAGAAGCAAAGTAATTCACTGGCGACATATCGCGTGGCGAGCAACCGCCCTGCTCCCGGGACTGAATTTCTTGCATTCAACCAGCTCCGCCCAAGGGCACCCACAAAGCCTTTACCTGAGTCTGTCAGCAAGACCGGGGACATATGCAGATCAGTCTCCTTTAGGGGCGAGAAAATGTCAAAGAGAATTGACACGTATCATGCTAGGCATTCGGGCCATAATTTTCAAGCCCCTGTTATTCAAAAGAAATAATGCAAAATAAAGGGGTACGAAAGCCCCCGTAACACCTGCAATTTCGCGAAGGATGTCAACCGCAACTGTGTAAGTTTTGGTTGACACATTCCGCGACGGGCGGCTAGGGTTGGCCTATGAACACGCCTTTGGAAAGCACGTGGATGCCAGAGAATCGCCAGCCCCCTCCTGCCCGCCCGCCGCTTTACACAGCGGCCGAGCGCGCGCGGCGCGATTCCTCGATCTGGACCTTGGTGCAAGGCATTCTCGCCCCTGTGCAGTTTCTTGTCTTTATCGTCTCGCTGGGCCTGGTGCTGCGCTATATGGCAACGGGCGATGGCTATGGCGTTGCCGCGGCCTCGGTCGTGGTCAAGACGGCGACGCTTTATCTTATCATGGTCACCGGCGCGATCTGGGAAAAAGTGGTCTTCGGTCAATATCTTCTGGCCCCGGCCTTCTTTTGGGAAGACGTGTTCAGTTTTGCCGTCATCGCCCTTCATACCGCTTATATCATTGCACTTTGGACGGGGGCGCTGTCGCCTGACGCGCTGATGGTTCTGGCTCTGGCGGCCTATGCGACCTATCTTATCAACGCCGTTCAATTCGTACTTAAGCTGCGCCTTGCGCGGCTGGATGTGGCGGTGGCGGAATGACTGGCGCCCTTCCCTCTGTCGGATGCACCAACACGCCTGTCTTGAAACAGCGCGGCCAGCGCGAGGTGTTTTGTGGGCTGACCGGCATCATCTGGCTGCACCGCAAAATGCAGGATGCCTTCTTTCTGGTGGTGGGCAGCCGCACCTGCGCGCACCTTTTGCAATCGGCCGCCGGGGTGATGATTTTTGCCGAACCGCGCTTTGGCACGGCGATTCTCGAGGAAAAAGATCTGGCCGGTCTGGCCGATGCCCAAACCGAGCTTGACCGCGAGGTGGCACGGCTTCTGTCACGCCGGCCTGACATACGTCAGCTCTTTCTGGTCGGCTCTTGCCCGTCAGAAGTCATCAAGCTGGACCTGCACCGCGCGGCGGAACGGATGAGCGCACAACACGCCCCGCATGTGCGAGTGTTGAATTATTCAGGCTCGGGAATCGAGACAACATTTACCCAAGGCGAAGATGCTTGCCTTGCCGCCATGGTCCCGGCTTTGCCCGCAACGGCCGCCAAGGAACTGCTTATTGTCGGCGCCCTGCCCGACGTGGTGGAAGATCAGGCGCTGGCCCTTTTGGCCGCGATGGGCGTGGGTCCGGTGCGCTGCCTTCCCGCACGCCGCTCGGCCGATTTGCCCGCCGTAGGTGAAAACACCGTCTTTGCCCTGGTGCAGCCGTTCCTCGGTGATACCCACGCCGCGCTGAACCGTCGCGGTGCGCGGCATCTCCCGGCCCCCTTCCCCTTTGGCGCCGAAGGCACCACCGCCTGGCTGCAGGCCATTGCCACCGAATTCGGTGTGGCACCGGATCTCTTTGAATCCGTCATCGCGGCCCCGCGCGGGCGGGCCGAAAAGGCGATTGCGGCGGCAGCGGAAACCCTGTCGGGCAAGTCGGTGTTCTTCTTCCCCGACAGCCAGTTGGAAATTCCGCTGGCCCGGTTCCTGACCCGCGAATGTGGCATGACCCCGGTTGAGGTTGGCACTCCTTTCCTGCACCGCGATCTGATGGCACCGGAACTGGCGCTTTTGGCCGAAGGT
>JAIOXV010000147.1 GCA_021741465.1 Paracoccaceae bacterium | reverse complement strand
CCAGCCGCAACGGGGTCATACCGGGTATCAATCCCCCCGGCATCATAGCTGTTCAGAAACCGGGGTCCAGCCGCAACGCGGTCTATTGGCTGGCAAAGGAGCGCGGCATCATAGCTGTTCAGGAACCGGGGTCCAGCCGCAACGGGGTCATACCGGGTATCAATCCCCCCGGCATCATAGCTGTTCAGAAACCGGGGTCCAGCCGCAACGCGGTCTATTGGCTGGCAAAGGAGCGCGGCATCATAGCTGTTCAGAAACCGGGGTCCAGCCGCAACACTTTCGGCCAGCAACGCACTTGGCCGGCCATCATAGCTGTTCAGAAACCGGGGTCCAGCCGCAACTTCAATGCCGCCGTCAACCATTTGCGGCGGATCATAGCTGTTCAGAAACCGGGGTCCAGCCGCAACCATCGTGCGACAAGCCTTCGCGGCAGGGTTATCATAGCTGTTCAGAAACCGGGGCCCAGCCGCAAATGTGTTGAAACGGCAGGTCAGAGCAGTTCGAATACTCTGATGCTCAAATTTCGAACCATGACTGTCTGAGGAGGGCACCACTTTAAGGCCCTAGTGGGGAAAGGGCGGTCACCGAAAAGCAAGGAAAAACGTAGTTTTTCAATGGTTCGCTTGAAATCAGTTCCCCTTTAGAACTGTGGCTTAGCAATTTTTTTTCCTACCCGGAAAACCTGCGGAGATTTGCGTTGAGGGACCGGAGTGGTCCCGGAACGAAGGAGATTGAAGTTCTTCTCCCCCCCCCCCCGGATGTCTGCTTGGATCTCCGGACTGAAGCTTGCAAATGTCCAATCCGATCTGCCGCAACCATGGCCTCACCGCTGGGCCGATCTCAATTGATTTGACGTGGGAATCCGAACCGAGGGCACCTGTTAGTTGAAGTCATTTCCGGCTCGCCAAGTATTATTCGTAAAGAAACAACGCTCCAAGAGAAGCGTGTCGCACCTTAGTGCTGACGAAGAGAAACGAGAGGAAATGTTACCCCAAACGTTACCCAAGGAGCGAGACACGCCAAGAGCATCCGCAAATATCAACAATAACCTATTGATTTATATGGTGCCCCCAGCAGGACTTGAACCCGCGACCCCCTGATTACAAATCAGGTGCTCTACCAGCTGAGCTATAAGGGCAGTGCGCTTCAAATACCCTTGCTCGGCGGCTGTTGCAAGGGCTCAGCGATCGCGATGTGCGCGTGCCAGAAGGCCAACGGCCCCAAGGCCGAATGCGGTGACCAGCAGGGCGGCCGGGGCGGCCTCGCCCAGGCGTTCCAGGCTGGCCAGTTCATGCACGCGGGTGGACAAGGTGTTGAAATTGAACGGGCGCAGCAAAAGCGTGGCCGGCAGTTCCTTGACGCAATCGACAAACACCACCAGCAAGGCTGAGGCGACAGAGCCGCGCATCAAGGGCAGGTAAAGCCTGCGCAAGGTGCCACCCGCGCTTTGGCCAAGGCTGCGCGCCGCCATCGGCAGGCTGGGCGAGATCCGCCCGAACGCCGCATCGACCGCCCCTTGGGCAATGCCAAAAAACCGCACGACATAGGCCAGCACAATCGCCGTTGCCGTGCCGGTCAGGATCAGCCCCGGATCATGCCCGGTCAGCGCCAGAACGGCATCGGCAACCCGGTGATCCAAAGCCGCCAGCGGCACCAGAATGCCCACGGCCAGTACCGCACCCGGTGCGGCATAGCCCAGCATCGTCACCGGCAGCACCAGCCGCGCCAAACCGCGGCCCGCCATACGCACCCCATAGACCAAAAACAGCGCAGCCCCCACCGTGACACAGGCCGCAATCCCCCCCACCATCAGGGTGTTCCAAGCCGCCTGCCCCAGCCCTTTGGCCAGCCAGACCTCGGGCCGGGCAACGGCATGGGTTGCCATCACCCCAACCGGCAAGACAAAGCCCGCAACAAAGGGCACAAGGCACAAGGCAAAGGCCAGGGCCCCGCGCCAGCCGGTTAGAACTGCGGGCTCAATCGGGCGGGAATGGCGCGCCGCGCGGTGGAAGCGGGCATTGCGCCGCCCTGCCCGCTCGACCGCCAGCAAGGTCAGGATCAGCGCCATGATGACCCCGGCAATCTGCGCGGCCCCCCCGGCATTGCCGCCGCTCAGCCAGGTTGTGAACACGCCCGTGGTCAGGGTTTGCACGCCAAAATGGCTGACCGTGCCATAATCGGCCACCGTCTCCATCAACGCCAGCGCAACGCCTGCGGCGATGGCGGGTCGCGCCAAGGGCAGACCCAGACGCCAGAACAGGCCCCAGCCCCCGGTGCCCAGGGCGCGCGCCACCTCGTAAACCCCGCCGGACTGTTCGCGCAGGGCCTGACGGGTCAGCAGATAGACATAAGGGTAAAGCGCGGCCGACAAGACAAGCACCGCCGCCCAGGTGCTGCGGATCTCGGGGAACCAATAGTCGCGGGAATCGCGCCAGCCAAAGCTCAGGCGCATCGCGGTTTGCAAAGGGCCGGAATAGTCCAGAAAATCCACCAAAGCATAGGCGCCCACATAGGCCGGCAAGGCCAGCGGGAACAAAAGCGCATGCACCAGCCAGCCGCGCCCGGCAAAGCGGTACATGGTGACAAGCCATGCCGCCCCCGTTCCCACGGCCGCTGTCAAGACCCCTACCCCCGCCATCATCACCAGCGTCGTGGTGAAATAGCGCGGCAGCACGGTTGCCATCAGATGCGGCCAAATGTTTTCCGTCGGATGAAAGGCGATCCAGACCACCGCCACCAAAGGCGACGCCACCAGCCCCACGATCAGAAGCGAAGCCAAGGCCCAGCCATCAAGCGCCTGGCCAAGACCTTGCACCTTTTGCCACAGCGCAATGCGCCCTTTCTGACTGTTTTCATTGGTCATCATGTGCCGGGCTTAGAGGAAAGCGGTTTCCCTGTCCAGAAAACCGATTATAGTTCGCTCAACCAAAACAACGGGCAGGCCCAGTAAAGAATGCGAATTGTTTATCACCTTGGGGCGCATTTCACGGATGAAGAGCGGCTCTTGCGCTGTCTTTTGAAAAATCGCGACCTCTTGGCTCAACACGACATCGTGGTTCCCGGACCGAAGCGCTATCGCAAGCTGTTGCGCGAAACCGCAACGCGGCTCAAGGGCGAAGCGGCCAGCATGGACGCGCAGGCGATGATCCTTGACGAGATCATGGAGGAAGACCGGGCCAACCGGTTGATCCTGTCATGGGACAGCTTTTTGTCGCTGCCCGAATATGTGCTGAATGACCGGCTTTACCCGGCAGCGGGCGAAAGGGTGCGGGCCTTTTGCCAGATTTTTCCACAGATCGAGGCAGAGTTTCATCTGGCGATCCGCAATCCGGCCTCGTTCCTGCCGTCCTTGTACGAACGTCTGGCCCCGGCTGATTATGGCGCCTTCTTGAACGGGGTTGATCCGTTTGACATTCACTGGTCAGACGTTGTTGAGCGCATTCTTGCCGCGAACCCCGATGTGCCTTTGACGATCTGGTGCGATGAAGACACGCCGCTGATCTGGCCCGAGGTCCTGCGGGCGGTGTCCGGTCTGCCCGAGGATGTGGTGATCGAGGGCGAGGATGATCTTCTGGCCAGCCTGATGTCGGGCGAAGGCATGACGCGGATGCAGGCCTATGTCGCCAGCCATCCGCCGCAAAGCCCCGCGCAGCGGCGCAAGATCGTTTCGGCCTTTCTTGACAAATTCGCCCTGCCCGATCGGGTGGATCAAGACATCATCATGCCGGGCTGGACCGCCGAGACGGTGGAAGAACTGACCGAACTTTATGATGAAGATGTGGCGCGCATTGCCGCGATGCCCAATGTCAGGCTGATCCGGCCCTAGGGCCGGTCAGCCAAGGCATCTGGGTCAGGCTGATCCGGCCCTAGGGCCGGTCAGCCAAGGCATCGGGCGCGCCACGCCCGTTCAGGACATGCCGAGGGCGGCCTTGTACATATCAAGAACCGCTTCTTCTTCGGCGATGTCATCAGGCTTGCGCTTGCGCAGGGCGACAACCTTTTTCATCACCTTGGTGTCATAGCCACGGCCTTTGGCCTCGGCCATCAGCTCTTTTTGCTGTTCGGTGACGTCTTTCTTTTCCGATTCAAGCTGTTCGAAGCGCTCGATGAACTGGCGCAGTTCGTCGGCGGTGACATTATAGGCGTCGTTGACATCGCTCATCTTCGGTCTCGCATCAAAAAACAGGGGTTGGCTTTACTAGCCTGACCCGGGGCTTGGGTGCAAGGCACGTCGCAGGCTGAAATGAAATTCGCATTCTGCAAATAATTTCAGAGCATTACGATCGCACCCTTAACTGTTACCTTAACTCCGCGCCCGCAAGCCATCGCGCAGCACGGCGCTGACAACATCACCGGGCACATCTTCGGCCACAAAGGCCTGACCGATGCCGCGCGCCAGAATGAAGCGCAGCTTGCCGTCCACCACCTTTTTGTCCTGCCCCATCAGCGCCAAAAGCCCCGCCGCATCGGGAAGATCGCCGGGGATATCGGCCAGATCCACCTTCATGCCCATGGCTTTCAGATGGGCGCGCACGCGGCTTGGGGCCTCTTGCGAACACAGGCCCAAGCGCTGGCTCAACTCAAAAGCCAGCGCGCAGCCGATGGCCACGCCCTCGCCATGCAGCAAACGGCTGGAATAGCCCGTGGCCTTCTCCAGCGCGTGGCAGAAGGTGTGGCCAAGGTTCAAAAGCGCGCGGTCGCCTTCTTCGGTTTCGTCCCGCTCGACGATATCCGCCTTCATCTGGACCGAACGTTTGACCGCATATTGCCGCTTGGCCCGATCCCCCGCCGCCATGGCCGGGGCATTGGCCTCAAGCCAGTCGAAAAACGCCACATCGCCCAAAAGCCCGTATTTCACCACCTCGCCGTAGCCGGCCAGAAAATCGCGCGGAGGCAAGGTGTCCAGCACGGCAATATCGGCCAGAACCAGCGACGGCTGATGGAAGGCGCCGATCAGGTTCTTGCCCTGCGGCGTGTTGATCCCGGTCTTGCCGCCGACAGAGCTGTCCACCTGCGCCAAAAGCGTGGTCGGGATCTGCACGAACCGCACGCCCCGGCGCAAAGTGGCCGCAGCAAAGCCCACAAGATCGCCGACAACCCCGCCGCCAAAGGCCACGACCACATCGCGCCGTTCCACCTTTTGGTCCAAAAGCCATTCCGAACAACGGGCAAACTGTTCCCAGTTCTTCGACCCCTCGCCCGCAGGAATGGCCAGCGCCGTCATGGCGATGCCCTGCTGTTCCATCGCCTCGGCCAGGGCCAGAAGGTGATGCGCGGCCACGGTATCATCGGTGATAACGGCCAGGCGTGGGCGGCGCAGCAAAGGGGCGATTTCCGCCCCTGCCCGTGCGATAAGCCCCGGACCGATGCGCACCTCATAGCTGCGCGCGCCCAGCGACACCGGCACCACATCAACCGTCATTCGTCATATCCTTCCAGCACATCGGGCCGCGCAGCCATCGCAGCCACCACCTTGTGGGCCATCTCCTCGACCGACAGCTCGGGCAAGGATTCCACCACGATTTCGGCCTGTTGGTAAAAGGGCAGCCGTGCTTCGTAAAGGCCGCGCAGGGTTTCGCGCGGGTTTGGCGTGCGCAAAAGCGGCCGGGTGGTCTTGTGGCGCACGCGCTGCCACAAAAGATCAAGATCGGCCTTCAGCCAGATCGACACGCCGAATTCGGCGATCAAACCCCGGTTGGTTTCGGACAAGAACGCCCCGCCCCCGGTGGACAGGATGCCGGGCTTGTCCTTCAAAAGGCGGCCCAGCACTTCGGTTTCGCGGGCGCGAAAGAAGGCTTCGCCATCGCGTTCGAAGATTTCAGCGATGGAACGATCGGCAGCCTTGACGATTTCATCGTCCGAATCAAGGAAAGGCACCCCCAAAAGCCGCGCAAGCGCAGTGCCAACGGCCGTCTTTCCGGCCCCCATCATCCCGACCATTACCGCGGTTTTCTTCAGCCGCACCGCCATTTGACCCCCAAACACCCCTGGCTTGGCGGGCAAGCCCCCGCCGAATTACAAGTTTCTTCCCTGAATGGCGTGAACTCGGCGCGAATGCCATATATATTCGACATGAACCCCGCAGGGGAACGGCCTGAAACTTGGGCCGGGCATGGCGGACAACGCCCCGGCAAACCGGGGGAAGCATAGGCAGGCACAGCATGGCGCGGCTTTTGAAACTGGTGGTGGGTTTGGCGATCGTGGGGTTTGTTGGCCTTGCGGGCTATGCCTATCTGGGCGATCTGGCGCCAACGCCGCAGGAAACGCGGCAGCCGGTTACGCTTGATGCCGGCTAAGACGCCCCTTTTCCGCGCGACACTGATCTTGGCGCTTTCGGCGCTGGGGGCGGGTACGGTATGGAGCGAATCGACCGGCTCTGGCGGGCGCGACAAGCCCTCACCAGCGCCCTTGTCGGCCATAGATTGGTTGTCGCAGCCCGGAACTTCTGTTTCCGCGGCCAAGGCGCGCGAAAAGCAGAAGGTAAAGGGCAACCCGACCCTCGCCGAGCCCGCCTCTTCCCCAGCCGCGCCTGCAAAGCCGGTGTTGCAAGAGGCCCCGGTTGCCAAGGGCGGCGGTTTGCCTGCCGCAGTGGCGGTGTCGGTTCTGGGGGGGCCCTCGCCCGATGCAGTAGGGTTGTTGACCCCGGCGCAAACCGGGTTTCCCCATGCGCTTTGGGGGCTTGGCCTGACGGATGAGGCCGCCGCCGCGCTGACACGCGCTGATCCGGTCGGGCTGCCTGCGCTGCAACGCCTGCTCTTGACGCTGTTGCTGGCCGAAGCCCTGCCCCCCGCCGATGCTGGCACCGACGGGCGGCTTTTGATGGCGCGGCTGGACAAGCTTTTGGCGCTGGGCGCTTTGGACCAGGCGCAGGCCCTTTTGGATGCCGCCCTGCCCGCCCGCACGCCCGAACTCTTCCGCCGCAGCTTTGACGTCGCCTTGTTGACAGGTCAGGAAGACCGGGCCTGCGCGGCCTTGACCTTGGCGCCTGAACTGGCCCCGACCTTGCCGACGCGGGTGTTTTGCGTGGCCCGCGAAGGCGATTGGGCGGCCGCAGCGCTGACGCTGCGCACGGCGCAGGCGCTGGGCCATATCAGCGATACCGAAGATGCGCTGTTGTCGCGTTTTCTGGACGTCGACCTTTATGAAAGCGAACCCGCCCCGCCGC
>JAIOXV010000146.1 GCA_021741465.1 Paracoccaceae bacterium | reverse complement strand
GTCTGGCGGCGCTTTGCCTTTACGCGCCGCGCCTTGGCGGCAGGCCGGTTCGTTGGCCCAACGGCTTTACGCTGGCGCGGCTGGGGGGGCTGTGCGCCATTGGCACTATCGCCGCAGCGCTGGCCTTTTACAGCCTGCTGCCCGATGGGGCCGATCTGCCCTTTTCCACGCTGCTGCCTGCGTTTCTTCTGGCGTTGGGGGCCGGGCTTGCGCTTGGCACACCGGGGGGAATGGGGGCCTTTGAGCTGACCCTTCTGGCCCAATTGCCCGCGTCGCACGAACCAGAATTGCTTGCCGCCATTCTGGCATGGCGGATCGTCTATTACGTGCTTCCCGCCCTGCTGGGGGCGGGCCTTGCCGTAGCAGGGCCTGCCCGACACATCGCCCCACCGCGCCTTGCCCCGCATCTGACCACCGATTGCCGGGCCGAGGCGGGGTTGTGCCATCAAGGCAACCTCGCCCTCGCCTCGGTCGGGGGGCAAGCCTGGCTCATGGGTGGCACCGGCCATACCCTGATTGCCCTGCTGGATCCGATGGGCAGGCAAGGCCGGGCAGCGCGCGACACCTGCCTGCGCGGTTTGCGACGACTGGCCAAGGATCAGGGGCGCATGCCGGCCGCCTACAAGATCGGGGCAGGCCTTGCCGCAAGGGCCCGCCGCCAGGGCTTTGCTGTGCGCCGGGTCGGCTGGGAGGCATGGCTTTGCCCTTTGGACTATCGGCTTGGCAGTTCCAGCCGATCGGGTCTGCGTCGCAAGCTGCGCCGGGCAGAGGCGGCAGGCGTCACCGTAACCCCCTGCCCGGCCGAAGTCGCCCCTTGGGCCGCGCTGGACCAGATCGCGCAAGCTTGGGCGCGCGCGCATGGGGGCGAGCGCGGGTTTTCAATGGGCCGCCATCACCGCGCCTATCTTGCCCATCAGGCGCTTTACATCGCGTGGCAGGCAGAGCGCCCCATCGCCTATGCCAGTTTTCACCGCGCGCCGGGCGAATGGGCTTTGGATGTGATGCGCCATGTCGATGGGGTGCCGGACGGCACAATGTACAGCCTGGTGCAAGCGGCCATCGACGACGCGGCGCGCGCGGGCATTTCCCGGCTGTCGCTGGCGGCGGTGCCCGAGGCGGCGATGCCCGGCGCGGGCGCGCGGGGCGCAGATGGCGCGCAGCCTGCCCGCCATGCTGCGCTGACCTTGCGGCTGCTGACCGCCCTTGCGCCCGAAACCGCGGCAAGCGGCCTCTATCGGTTCAAGGCCAGCTTTGCCCCAAGATGGCATGCGCTTTACCTTGCCGCACCCGGCCGGGCCGGTCTTGTGCTGGCCGGACTTGCCCTGTGGCGCGCTATCGCCCGGCCCACGCCCATCATGCCGCAGATCGATCGCAATCATGCGGAATATGGGTTTGCCTCTGCCCCCGCATCATGGCACATCGAAAAGGATAGCGATTGATGCCCCGGAGGATACCATGGCCCAGGACGCCCTTTCCAAACTGCTTGCCAGCCGCGATTGGCTGATGGCCGATGGTGCCACAGGGACCAACCTTTTCAACATGGGCCTGACGGCAGGCGAGCCCCCCGAATTCTGGAATGTCGATCACCCCGACCGCATTCGCAGCCTTTATCGCAGCGCCGTCGAAGCGGGGTCTGATATTTTCCTGACCAACACCTTTGGCGGCAACGCCAGCCGCTTGAAACTACATGACGCGCAGGGCCGCGTGCGCGAGTTGAACCGCATCGGGGCCAGCCTTGGCCGCGAAATCGCCGATGCAGCCGGGCATCCGGTTGTGGTGGCAGGCTCGGTCGGGCCGACGGGGGATATCTTTGAACCCATGGGCACCCTGACCCATTCCGCCGCCGTCGAAATGTTCCATGAACAGGCCGAAGGGCTGAAAGAAGGCGGCGCAGATGTGCTGTGGATTGAAACCATCAGCGCGCCAGAAGAATACCGCGCGGCGGCCGAAGCGGCAAAACTTGCCGGCATGCCTTGGTGTGGCACCATGAGCTTTGACACGGCCGGGCGCACGATGATGGGCGTCACCTCGGCCGGGATGGTCGATATGGTGAAGGCCATGGCCAATCCGCCGCTGGCCTTTGGGGCAAACTGCGGTGTCGGTTCTTCTGACCTGATGCGCACGATCATGGGCTTTGTCGCGGCAAACCCGTCGGTGCCGGTTATCGCCAAGGGCAACGCCGGGATCCCGAAATATCACGACGGCCACATTCATTATGACGGCACGCCGGAACTGATGGCGGAATATGCCGCCCTGGCACGTGATGCCGGGGTACGTATCATTGGCGGCTGCTGTGGCACCATGCCCGAACACCTGCGCGCCATGCGGGCAGCTTTGGAAAGCCGCCCCAAAGCCTCCGTGCCCAGCCTTGAGGAAATTCAAGCCAAGCTTGGGGCCTTTTCGTCGGTATCAGATGGCACCGACGGTGCTGGCCCTGCCCCGCGCGAACGCCGTGGCCGGCGCGGCTAACCGCGCGGCAAAGGTTGTTGGGAACGGTCCGCGGCCGGTCGTGACGGAGTTTCGTCGGCGCTTCAAAAAAGGCTCAGCTGATCGCCGGGCCTTTCGGGCGGCTTGAACAGATCGCAGCGCAGGGGTGGCATTGCCGTGGCCAAACCCAGCCGCCCCACCGCCTTGGCAAAGCGCTGCGCCAGCAGATCGGCCCAAAGCCCTTCGCCGCGCATGCGCCGCCCAAAGGCAGGGTCGTAATCCTTCCCACCATGCATCTCGCGCACGCGGCCCATGATTTTCGCCGCACGATCAGGGACATGGACGGCCAGCCATTCCTGAAACAACGTCGACACCTCGCGCGGCAAGCGCAGGGCGATATAGCTGGCAGCCACAGCGCCCGCCGCCTGAACCGAAGCCAAAATAGACTCCAACTCATGGTCAGTAAGGCCCGGCACAACCGGGGCCACCATGGCCCGCACCGGGATGCCGGCATCGGAAAGTTGGCGGATCACCTGCAAGCGGCGGGCCGGGCTTGGGCAGCGCGGCTCCATCTGCCGTGACAGCCGCGCATCAAGCGTGGTTACCGAAATGCCCACCCGCAACAGCCCTGCCTTGGCCATGGGGGCCAGCAGGTCGATGTCGCGTTCGATAAGGGTGCCTTTGGTGGTGATCGCGGTGGGATGACCAAAGGCGCAAAGCACCTCCAGCACCTCGCGCATCACCCGTTCTTGCGCCTCTACCGGTTGGTAAGGGTCGGTGTTTGTGCCAATCGCGATGGTCGCCACACGGTAGGATTTTGCCCGCAACTCGGCGTCCAGAACCGCCCCGATCCCCGGTCGCGCCACAAGCCGCGTTTCGAAATCGAGGCCCGGCGACAGGTTCAAGAACGCGTGGCTTGGCCGGGCAAAACAGTAAATGCACCCATGTTCGCAGCCCCGGTAAGGGTTTATCGACCTGTCGAACGGCAAATCGGGAGATCGATTCCAGCTGAGCGCAGAGCGCGCGCGTTCGTGCCGCAGGTCGGTTTGCACCAGATGATCGGTCTCGGGCAGGTCCCAGCCATCTTCAAAGCGGACCCGTTCCGCCCCCTCAAAACGACCAGCCGCGTTCGAGCCTGCGCCCCGCGCCCTGACGCGCTGCGCCTGCCTAAGTTTTTCATGCCGGATTTCCATCAGGCCAGTATAGAACATTTAGAGAACATTTAAACCGAAATTTCCACCCCCTCCCCCTTGCTGTCGGCTTTCGCTTGGCGCATGTCGGAAAAAGCTGAGTGCAAAGACCGGTTTCACAGCATCAGGGGCCAAAGCCCCGAAGGAGCGTATCATGTCCGAAGACGAAATCATCCTCTCTGAACTTTCCGATGAAGAACTTGTCATGCAAATGCATGACGACCTTTACGACGGTCTGAAAGAAGAGATCGAAGAAGGCGTGAACATTCTGATCGAACGCGGCTGGACGCCCTATGACACGCTGACCAAGGCGCTTGTGGCTGGCATGACCATCGTCGGCGCAGACTTCCGCGATGGCATCCTTTTCGTTCCCGAAGTGCTGCTGGCTGCCAATGCGATGAAGGCGGGTATGTTCATCCTGAAGCCGCTTTTGGCAGAAACCGGCGCGCCCCGCATGGGCAAGATGGTCATCGGCACCGTCAAGGGCGACATCCATGACATCGGCAAGAACCTTGTGGCGATGATGATGGAAGGTGCAGGGTTCGAGGTCAAAGACCTTGGCATCAACAACTCGGTCGAGAAATATCTTGAGGCTTTGGAAGCCGAAAAGCCCGATATCCTTGGCATGTCCGCGCTGCTGACCACCACCATGCCCTATATGAAAGTCGTGATCGACACGATGAAGGAAAAGGGCCTGCGCGAAGACTATATCGTGCTTGTCGGTGGTGCGCCGCTGAACGAAGAGTTCAGCAAGGCCATTGGGGCTGACGCCTATTGCCGTGACGCTGCTGTCGCTGTGGAAACCGCCAAGGCCTATGTGGCGCGCAAGCACAACCAGATCAGCGCCTGATCCCGGTTTAGGTTCTGAAACAAGCCCCGGGCCTTACCGCCCGGGGTTTTGCTTTGCTTTGCGGGCATTTACCCCTTGGCATTTGCCCCAGGCGGCCCCAAATTGGCAAGGTAAGGAGAGTTGACATGCCCCTAACCTATTTTCTTGGCCTGATCGTGACGGTCATCCTTGCTGCCGGTCTGACGATATGGGCCGCCGCGGGCTTTGGACTTTCGCTGGGGGTCTTGGGCGCAGTTGCGCTGCTGGCGGCTTTGGCGATCCGGGCCTTCGCATGGCCCTGACCCTGCCCGATGACGCCACGCTGACCGAGCGGGGGCTTGACGTCGCAGGGCGCGGAAAAATTCTGCTGATCGCGTGCGGCGCCATCGCGCATGAGGTTCTGGCGCTGAAGCGGCTGAACGGCTGGGACCATCTTGATCTGCAATGCCTGCCCGCCAAACTGCACCTTTACCCTGACCAGATAACCGCCGAAGTTGCCCGCTCTGTCAGCGAAAAACGCGGCGCCTATGCCGAGATCTTCATTCTATATGCCGATTGTGGAACCGGCGGGCTATTGCAGGAAAAGTGCAAGGAACTTGGCGTTCAGATGCTTTCCGGGCCGCATTGCTATTCGTTTTTTGAAGGAAATGATCTTTTCGCCGCGCGCGCGGAAGAGGAATTCACCGCCTTTTACCTGACGGATTTTCTGGTGCGGCAGTTTGATGCCTTTGTCTGGAAACCCATGGGTCTGGACCGGCACCCAGAGTTGCGCGACATGTATTTCGGCAATTATACCAAGCTGGTCTATCAGGCACAGACCAATGATCCGGCGCTGGATGCCAAGGCGCAGGACTGCGCGGCGCGGCTGGGTCTGGCCTTTGAGCGGCGCTTTACCGGCTATGGCGATCTGGCGGTCGAGATGGCCCGCGTTGCCAAGCGCGACGTCAACGCCTAAACCGGGGCATGGCCCTGCCCGACGCACTCTTGCATGATCTGTCCGCCCTTCTCGGCCCCAGGCTTTCAACCTCGGCCGGGGAACGCGCGCTGCATGCCCAAAGCGAGACGCTGATCCTTTCAGGCCCGCCCGATGCCGTTGCCTACCCCCGCAGCACCGAAGAAGTTGCCCGCATTGCGGCCCTGTGCGCCCGCCATATGGTGCCCGTGGTTGCCTGGGGCACAGGCACATCGCTTGAAGGGCATGCGCTGGCGGTCAAAGGCGGGATCACGGTCGATTTTCGCGATATGAACCAGGTTCTGGCGGTTTTTCCCGAAGACATGCTGTGCGTGGTTCAGCCCGGCGTGACGCGTGAAGATCTGAACACCTATCTGCGCGACACCGGGCTTTTCTTTCCGGTTGATCCCGGCGCCAATGCCAGCCTTGGCGGCATGGCGGCGACCCGGGCTTCGGGAACGACGGCGGTGCGCTATGGCACCATGCGCGACAATGTGCTGGGGCTTGAAGTCGTGTTGGCAGGGGGGCGGGTGATCCGCACCGGCACCTCGGCCCCGAAATCTTCGGCGGGCTATGACCTGACTGCGCTTATGGTCGGTTCAGAAGGCACGCTGGGGCTGATTACCGAACTGACGTTGCGGCTGCATGGACAGCCCGAAGCGGTTTCGGCCGCCACCTGCGCCTTTGCCGATATGGCCGCAGCGGTGGATTGCGTTATTGCCACCATCCAGACCGGCATTCCCATGGCCCGGATCGAGTTTCTGGATCCTGCTTCGGTCGCGGCCTGCAACGCGTTTTCGGGCACCAGCCTGCCCCTTGCGCCACAGTTGATGGTTGAATTTCATGGCAGCCCCAAGGGCGTGGCGGAACAGGCCGAACGATTTGGCGCGATAGCCGCGGAATATGGCAGTTCGGGCTTTTTGTGGGCGCGGGCATCCGAAGACCGCAACCGCCTGTGGAAGATGCGCCACGACGCCTATCGCGCCATTCTGGCAAGCCGGCCGGGCGCCTCTGCCATTGTCACCGATGTTTGCGTGCCGATCTCGTCCCTGGCGCAGGCGGTCGAGGAAACCCGGGCCGACATCGCGGCAAGCGGCCTTCCCGGACCGATCCTGGGCCATGTCGGCGATGGCAACTTCCACGCGATCCTGCTGGTCAACCCCGCCGACCCGCGCGAAACCACCCTTGCCAAGAGCCTTGCCACCCGCATGGCGGAACGCGCGTTGCAGCTTGGCGGCACCATCACGGGCGAGCACGGCATCGGCATGGGCAAACTGCCGCTGATGGCCGCAGAACATGGTGCCGCATGGGCGATCATGGGGCATATCAAACGGGCGCTTGACCCGCATGACCTGATGAACCCCGGCAAACTGGTGCCGCAAAAGTAAGTGAGGGCCACCTTGACCCCCGAAGATTTCTCGCCCGCCTTTGCCTTCGCCTTTGGCGACAGGAACCCCCGCGCCTTGGCCGAATTGATTGCAGCCGATGGCACCGTGCACAGCCTGACCGGCATCTGGGCCGAAGGCCGCGATCAGGCCGAAGCCGCCTTTGCGGCAGAAACGGCAGGCATCTTTGCCCATGCCCGGTTGGTCACCGGCAGGGGCAGCGTTCTGCCTTTATCGCCAGAGCACGCCTTGCTGCGCCAACGCTTTGTGGTCACCGGCGCAATCGAGGAAAACGGGGCGGAATTGCCGCGTTTCGGGGCGATGCTGGTGGCGCTTTTGGCGCGCGATGCGTTGAGCTGGCGCGCGGTCAGCCTGACCTTCACGATGCTGGGCTGATACGTCCACAGACCAAAACTAG
>JAIOXV010000145.1 GCA_021741465.1 Paracoccaceae bacterium | reverse complement strand
AGTCCCCCGGCATCAGCGTGACACTTTCTCCGGGGGCAAGCCGCAGCTTTTCGCCCGGCGCAAAGGCCCATTCCATCCCGTCACAGCGCACCCGCCCGCCACGATCTGGCGCAAAGCCCCCCCGGTCGTCAGAACCGAAAAGCTCTACCACCAGCGTCGCACCGCCCCGGTTGATGATATCTTCGGCTTTGATGACATGGGTGTGCATGGGCGAAAGCTGATCTTGCCGTGATATCAACAGCTTTTCGGCATAGCACATGCCGCCACCGCGTCGCAGATCGGACAACAGCCCGTTGCGCAAGGTGAAAAGGAACAGACCAAGCTCATCAAAACGGCCCTGCCCATAGTCGGTGATATCCCAGCCGCAGCGCCCCGAAATCACCCGTTCGGCGCGCGTGGCATTGGCGCGGAACTGATAGGGGGTCCAATAGGCAAAGGGGGGAAGGGTAAAGCCGTGGCTGCGGATCATCTCATCGGCGGCGTGCATGATTGCATTGATGCGCGAACGTTTCATCGGCGTCTCTCCTGTTGCCGGGCAGCTCTCCTGCGGCCTGAAGCGCCAAAACGCCAAGGTTTGCTATTGCGCGGCGTTGCGGGCGGAAATTTCACGCACCCGCACGCGGTTCACCGCAAGGGGCGCGCCTTGGGCAGTATAGGCCTGACGAAACCCGAAGGCAAAGGCGCTGGAGCCATGGTCATGCAGATATTCATAGCGCGCAACCGCCTCGGTCCAATCAGGGCGATCTGCGGTCCACCACATGGCTAAGGGTGGCCAGTCCCCCTTGCGAAACCAGTTGCGCCCCTTGGCCACGGCTTCGGCATGGATGCCGCTGTAGGTGAAGGCCCAGATCGATTCCATATCTTGCCAAAGCGACAAGGTCGAAGGCGCCCAGCCATCCCCCTGCGTGTCGGTCCAAAACCGGGGATACACCTGCACCCCCCAGCATTCCGGGCCGGGATCGCCATCATAGCCCGAACGCCCGATCAGCCCAAAGGCCAGATCCACCGCGGCAAGATTGGCATCGTTACGGTCGTGAAACCCTTGAGTGTCGGGGTGGTCTGACGGCTGGTTGAACTGGCCAAAGGTGTAAAGCGCCAGCTTCATCACCATCAGGCCTGCCCAGCACCATCAGGCGTGGCACCATCACGCGTGGCCCCATCGCGCGTGGCCCAATCCCGGACCGCCTCGCCAAAGGCGTTAAACAGCGGGCGCGATACCGGGTCAAGTGCGGCATTCCATTCCGGATGCCACTGAACGGCAAGCGTGAAGCCGGGCGCATCGGCAACATAAATCGCCTCGGGTGTTTCATCGGGGGCGTAGCCATCGATCACGATCCGGCTGCCCGGCCGCGCAATGCCCTGACCGTGCAAGGAATTCGTCATCACCTCATCCGTGCCCATCAGCCGGGCAAAAACCCCGCCGGGTTGAAACCGCACGACATGGCGCAGGGCGAAGGCTTCTTCCAGCGTGCCATCGGGCGGCATACGGTGGTTCATGCGTCCGGGCAGATCGCGGATCTCGGGATAAAGGCTGCCGCCCATAGCCACGTTCAATTCCTGAAACCCGCGGCAAATGCCCAAAAAGGGTTGCCCCCGTTCGACACAGGCGCGGATCAACGGCAGGGTTATGGCATCGCGGCAGCGGTCAAACTCGCCATGGGCCGGGGTTTCTTCTTCGCCATATTCCGAAGGGTGTACATTGGGCCGCCCCCCGGTCAGCAAGAACCCGTCGCACAGCTCCAACAGTTCATCCACCCGCACAAGGCGCGGGTCCGACGGCAGGATGATCGGCACGCAATCGGCAACATCGGCAACGGCTGTCGAGTTGATAAATCCCGAAGCATGCACCGGATACCGGTCATTCATCTGATGGGCATTGGCGATAATCCCAACGATCGGCCGTCTGGTCTGTGCCATGGTCGTTCTATCCTTCACATGCAGCGACACCTTATAAAGCCCGGGGACGAAGGTGAAGCCCCTGTTCCATCTTGTCTTGGACGGCCGCGCTTCACCGAAGGGTGATTTGCCTCTGGCACCTCTTCAGGCCCTGATGGGAAAGAAAAGAAGGAAACAGCTATGTCACGTTTGCCCCAAATTGCCGCAGCTTTAACCGCCACGCTTTTTGCGCTTGGCCCCGCCCATGGCGAAACGACGGTGGACCCGCACGCCGGCCATCAGATGACGGGTACCGAGACCCCTGCGACCATGGCCTACATGGCGGCAAATGCCGCGATGCACACCGGCATGACCTTTGAATTCACCGGCGATGCCGATGTGGATTTCATCACGGGCATGATCCCCCACCATCAAGGCGCGGTCGAAATGGCCCGTATTGTCCTTGAACATGGCAAGGACCCCGAGGTTCGCAAACTCGCCGAAGCCGTCATCGCCGCCCAAGAGACCGAGATCGCCTGGATGAAAGAGTGGCTGGCCAAGAAGGGCCAGTAAGCGCTGCCGTGCCTTATGGCGCCTTTGGTGCGGCGCTGCGGCCTGCGCTGCGTTCGCGCATCGAAATATAGGTCGCACAGCTGATAAGGATGGCCACGCCGACAAAGGTGTAGCCATCCGGGAAATCGCCAAAGAACACCCAGCCCAGCGCCACCGAGGTGATGATCTCGGTATAGGCCAGCGGCGCCAAGAGCGATGCCTCGGCGTGATCATAGGCGCGCACGATCATCAGATGGCCAAACGTTGCTATGAAGGCCAGCGCGGTAAACAGCCCCCATTGAATGGGGCTGGGCCAAACCCAGACCGCCCAGATCCCCGCCGACAAGATCAACCCGCCCAGAAGCGAGGTTTGAAAGGTTGTCACCATCGCATGGGCGCGCCCCGAAATTGCTCGCGTCATCACGAAATAGCAGGCCAGAAAGGCCCCCGCCGCAAAGGCCAGCCAGGACCCGGTGTTCACATCGGCAAAGCCCGGGCGAATGATGATAAGCGTGCCGACAAAGCCCAGCGCAACCGCTGCCCAGCGCCGCGGGCCGACCGCTTCGCGCAAGATCAGCGCCGAAAGCACGGTCACAATCAGGGGCTGGACGAAAAAGATCGCCACCGGATCGGCTATGGGCAGCCACTCCAAGGACAGGAAAAAGCAAAACGTCGCACTGACAAGAAAGGCCGCGCGGGCCAGATGATACCACGGCCGGGCAGGCCACAGGCCCCGTGGCCCGGCAATGCGCCAGGCGAAAGGCAGCGTCATCAGCGCGCCGATCGCCAGCCGCGCCCACACGATCTGCAGCACCGGCAGCCCCTCACGGCCCAGAATCTTGGCGATCACATCAATGCCCGGCAAAACCGCCATGGCCCCCAGCATCAAGGCCACGCCGATGATGGGGCGTTTGACTTGGGTGTTCATGTGCGCGCAGCGCCCGGGCTCGTTGCCTGCGCGATAACCGCTGTCGCCGCCTCAAGCGCTCCCGGCCCATGCACAATGCCAAGGGCCTTCATCCCCGCCTCCATCACGGCCAGAACGCCCAATGTCATATGGGCGTTGACATGTCCCATATGGGCCACGCGCAAGAACCCTGTGGCGTGGGGATCGTCCTCGGTCGCCATGCCCAGACCGATGCCAAGCGTGACGCCGGCCATTGTCTCACACCATTGACGCAGGCGTTGCGCGTCAGGGGCACCCAAACGGGCTGCCGTAACCGCCCGCGCCCGCGCAGCCGGATCGGCCATGTTCAGCGCGATGCGGCCACCCTGCCCCGCACCCACCCCTTGGCCCCAGGCGTCAAACGCGGCCCAAACGGTGCGGGCAAGCACATCGTGACGGGCCCAGACCTGGGTCAAACCCTCTTCGTGCAAGATCATGGTCAGGGCTTCGCGCAGGCCGTAAAGATGATGGGTCGGCGCCGTGCCATGCCAATATTGCCAGAACTCCGGCCCGTCGGCCCGTGGGGTCCAATCCCAATAGGGCGTGCGCAGCCCCGCCTTGCGCCCAACCTCTCGGGCCTTTTCGGAAAACCACACAAACCCCATGCCGGGTGGCGTCATCAGCCCCTTTTGGCTGGCCGTGAACGCAACATCTACGCCCCAGTCATCCATGTGAAACACATCGCACCCCATCGAGGCGATGCAATCCACCCCCAAAAGCGCAGGATGGCCCGCCCGGTTCATCGCGACGCGCAGGGCGGCAATATCGGTGCGGGCCGAACTTGCAGTATCGACATGGGTGGTCAGCACGGCCTTGATCTCGCCCATATCGGCCCTGAGCCGGGCTTCGAACCGTGCCATGTCCGGGGCCGCGCTGCGGCCGAAATCCATCACCTCAACCTCAACCCCGACGGCAGTCAGCGCGTTGGCCCAACCAAGACCAAACACGCCCGAGGCCAGAAGCAACACCTTGTCGCCGGGCGAAAACAGGTTGCTGTCGGCCGCTTCCCACAAGCCGTGGCCGTTGCAGATGTAACCGGCGACGTTCTGTGTGGTGCCGGCAAGCGCCCGCAGATCGGGCCACAGCGATGTGGTCAGAGCGTGCAACTCGCCTTCATAAATGTTTGGCGCTGTGCGGTGCATGGCGCGCTGAATGCGGTCAGGCACCACCGAAGGTCCGGGAATGGCAAGATAGGGGTGTCCGTTGGCCAGACTGTGCCGTGGGCTCATTGCGCGTCCTTCCCGACTGTTTGCCAAAGGGCTATCCTTGCCCCCTTGCCGCGTCAACAGGGCGCGCCTTTTGGCACCATCCCGCGCGGGCAACTGGCCCACGACCTGCCCGACTGGACAGCACCGCCCGCCCCGGCTAAGCCTTGGGGCCACATCCCTGCCTTCAGGCCCCGAATTGAACGACCAGCCCCCCCCGAAAAGCCACCTTTTCCGCCGTTTCTGGCGTGACTATCTGCGGCCTGAAACAGGCCTTATTGGGCTGGCCTTTGGGTTGATGATGGTCGAAGGCGCAACGCTGGGTGCGCTTTCAAAGGCGATCGAGCCATTGTTCGATCAGGTCTTCGCCCAAGGGGGCGAGGCACAGATAATCACCGTGGGTCTTGTGATCTTTGGTCTTTTCGTGGTGCGGGGGCTGGCCACAATCGCCGCACGCACCGTCGTCGCCGCCGTGACCCAAAGGGTGGCCGCCGCAATGCAGTCTGCGCTTTTGCGCCATCTGCTCACGCTGGAGGGGCGGTTTTTCCAGCAAAACCCACCCGGCGCGCTGATTGAACGGGTGCAAGGCGATACTTTGGCGGTTCAGGGCCTGTGGAGTGCGGTCGTCACCGGCATCGGGCGCGATCTGTTCAGCCTGATCTTTCTTTTTGTCGTCGCCCTTTCGATTGATCCTTACTGGACATTTGCCGCCTTGCTGGGGGCGCCTTTGCTGATCCTGCCCTCGCTTGTGGTGCAGCGCTATATCCGCAAGAAAGTTGTGCATCTGCGAAACCAGGCCGGGCTGCGCGCCACCCGGTTGGACGAGATTTTCCACGGCATTCAGGCCGTCAAGCTGAACCGGATGGAAGCCTATCAGGCTGGCCGCTTCGACCGCGTTTTAACGCTGATCCGCCGGGCCGAGGTGAAGATTACCGCCGGGCGCGCTCTTATGCCGGGGATGATGGATTTCGTCACCGGTTTTGGCTTTTTGGCTGTTCTGGTGATGGCGGGCGGACAGATTGCCAGCGGGGCGCGCACAACCGGCGAATTCATGTCGTTTTTCACCGCAATGTCGCTGACTTTTCAACCGATGCGACGGTTGGGCGAATTGTCGGGAAGCTGGCAGGTCGCCGCCGCCAGCCTTGAGCGGATCTACAGCCTTCTTGACCTTCGCCCGGCCCAAACCCACCCGACCACCAGCGCCGCCCTGCCCGCCCCAGGGGCGCCGGAAATCCGGCTTGAGGGGGTCACCTTCGCCCACGGCGATCAACCGGTTCTGCGCGGCATCAGCTTTACCGCCCGCGCCGGGGCGACCACGGCGATCGTCGGGGCTTCGGGTGCTGGAAAATCCACGATATTTCACCTTCTGACCGGGCTTTTGGATCCAGACGCAGGGCGTATCACCCTGGGCGGGATTGATACCGCCACGCTGGCCCTGGCCGACCAGCGCCGCATGTTCGCCTCTGTCACCCAAGACGCCGCTCTTTTCGACGAAACCCTGCGCGAGAATGTCGAGCTTGGCCGCCCCTTGGCCGATGATGCCCTGCAAACAGCGCTTGCCATGGCGCATGTGGCCGATTTTCTGCAAAACCTGCCCATGGGGGTTGATACCCCCGTTGGCCCGCGCGGCTCGGCCCTGTCAGGCGGGCAAAAGCAGCGCGTCGCCATTGCCCGTGCCTTGGCGCAGGATGCCCAGGTGCTGCTGCTGGACGAAGCGACAAGCGCGCTGGACGCAGGGTCTGAGGCGGCCATTGCCGACGCTCTGGCGCGCGCCGCCAAAGGCCGGACAACCCTTGTCATCGCCCACCGTCTTGCCACTGTGCGCGAGGCGGACCATATCATTGTGATGGATCACGGCCGCATCGTCGAAGAGGGCCCGCATGAGGAACTCTTGGCGCAAGGCGGACATTATGCGCGGCTTTACCAGCTGCAATTCAAGGGCTGACAGATGGGCACTTCCTTAGGCGAAACAGCTGCCGACCGCAAGGTTTACGCCCTGACCGGGGCCGATGTTTTGCCGTTTCTTCAAGGCCTTGTGTCAAATGATGTTCTGCCGCTTGGCAAAGGCGCGGGCATTGTTTGGGCGGCGCTCTTAACACCGCAGGGCAAGTATCTGGCCGATTTCTTCGTGGTGAATACCGGGTCCGAGATGCTTTTCGACATCAAGGACAGTCTGGCCGAACCGACGATCCGCCGCCTGTCGATGTACAAGCTGCGCTCGGATGTGACGATCATGCCGACCGACGTTTCGGTCACCCGTGGCCTTGGCACGCCCCCGCAAGGCGCCTTGCCCGACCCGCGCCACCCGGCCCTTGGCTGGCGCGCCTATGGCGCCCCCGGCGCCGCATCGCAGATTGACTGGGACGCGATCCGCGTCGCCAATATCATCCCCGAAAGCGGTATCGAGTTGATCCCTGATGACAGCTATATCCTTGAACACGGCTTTGAGCGCCTGAACGGCGTGAATTTCCGCAAGGGCTGTTATGTAGGCCAAGAGGTTACGGCGCGGATGAAGCACAAGACCGAATTGCGCAAAGGCCTGGTCGCGGTCACGCTTGAAGGCGATGCCACGCCCGGCACCCCCATCACCCAAGACGGCAAGCCAACAGGCATATTGCACAGCCGGTCGGGAAACCGGGCCTTGGCCTGGCTGCGGCTTGATCGTGACAAT
>JAIOXV010000144.1 GCA_021741465.1 Paracoccaceae bacterium | reverse complement strand
CGGCCTGCAACAAGACGGCCTGATTCAGATAGCTTTTCTTCGCCGCAGGCGGGCCGATGTGCACCGCCTCATCAGCGATTTGCACATGCAGTGCGTCGCGGTCGGCATCCGAGTATACCGCCACAGTCGCAATCCCAAGGTCCTGCGCGGCGCGGATCACCCGCACGGCAATCTCTCCGCGATTGGCGACCAGAAGTTTCTTCAACATCAATCCACCTGCGCCAGAACAGCGCCGGCCATGACAGGTTCTTCGTTGTCACATTCAAAGCGCACATTCGTGCCGGCCACTTCGGATTTCACCTCGTGGAAGGATTTCATCACTTCGATCAAGCCAATCACATCACCCACAGCGACGGCGTCGCCATCGGCCTTGAACGGCGGCTTGTCGGGGGCAGATGAGCGGTAGAAGGTGCCGGGAAGCGGCGAGTGGATCTGGGGCATAAGAACCTCTTTCAGGTATAGGGTTGAACGGCCGCGCGCACCGCGCGGGCGATGTCGATGGCGTTCGGTGTATCAGAGTGGATGCAGATACTGTCACACCGCACAGGAATGTCCGACCCATCCGTTGCCGTTCCTTTGCCCGCCGTGATCGCCCGCACGCAGCGGGCCGCCATCAGCGCGGGGTCTTTGGCATCATGTTCACGGGTGACAATCAGGCTTCCATCCGGACGATACTCCAGATCGGCATAGAATTCCGCCACAAAACCGTGGCCACGGGCGGGATAGATGCGTTCATGCAGCGTGCCGGTCATGCCCAGCAGGGGCACCTTGAACACATCAGCCGCATCGCAGACCGCATTGGCGATATCTTCCTGACGGGCAGACATGCCATAAAGGCTGCCGTGGGGTTTTATGTGGTTCAGTTCCATCCCCTCGGCCTTGAGAAACCCGCACAAGGCGCCGATCTGATAGATCATGCAATTGGCCATTTCCTCGCGCGCCATTTTCATTTCGCGCCGGCCAAAGCCTTGCAGATCGGGCAGGCTGGGATGCGCCCCCACCTTCACGCCATGCTGTTTGGCCAGCCGCACCGTGGCGCGCATATGGTCAAAATCGCTGGCATGAAACCCGCAAGCCACGTTGGCGATGTGGATCAGGGGCATCAGCCCCGCATCGTCGCCCATGCGCCAAAGCCCAAAGCTTTCGCCCATGTCACAGTTCACCGTGACCGGCATCGCACCCCCCCGAGATTGTTACGATTTCACCGGATGCTGGGCCGAGTCGGCATCATTTGCAAATACGAAATTCTGCAATAAGATATCGAAAATTCCGATAATAGGCGCGCCCAATGTCCCTGACGCTGAAACACCTGCGCTATTTCATCGCCGCGGCCGAAACCGGGCAAATCAGCCATGCGGCGATGGAGATGAACATCTCGCAATCCGCCGTAACGGCAGGCATCCAGGGGTTGGAGGCAACGCTTGGCGCGCGGCTTTTGGCCCGTGGCGCGCAAGGTGTTTCGGTAACCCCCCAAGGGGCGCGTTTTTTGTCGCGCGCCAAGGCGATCATCGCAGCGGTGGAAGAGGCTACACGCAGCCCTTTGGGCGAAGAAAGCCAGGTCGTGGGCCGCTTGCGGCTGGGGCTGACCTATACGGTGGCGGGGTATTTCATGGCCCGCCACTATGCCGCCTTTCGCCGGATATATCCCGGCATCATGCTGGAACTGTCTGAACAGCCCCGCTCTGCCATTGAAAACGCGCTGGTCACGGGCGGGCTGGACATGGCGGTGATGCTGACATCGAACCTGGCAAATGTGGGGGATCTGTCCTCCGAAACCTTGTTCCGGTCGCGGCGCAGGCTTTGGCTGCCTTCGGATCACCGCTTGTTGGCGGATGCCGAAATCAGCCTTTCTGACGTGGTGCGCGAACCCTATGTCATGCTGACCGTGGATGAGGCGAACCGCACCGCTGGCCGGTATTGGGACCAATACGGCCTGTCGCCCAAGGTGGTTTTTTCCACCTCTTCGGTGGAAGCGGTGCGCTCGATGGTGGCCGCGGGCATGGGGCTGACCATTCTGTCTGACATGGTTTACCGGCCCTGGTCGCTGGAAGGTCAAAGGATAGAACAGCGCCAGACCGCAGAGCCGATTCCGTCAATGGACGTGGGCCTGACCTGGCCCAACATCCGCCCCCTGTCAGCCCCCGCGCTGGTGTTTCGCACCTTCATCACGGCGGCACTTGGATCGGGCAGTTAGAACCCATCCGGTATGTGGCGGGGCCGCCCCGTCGAGGGGCTTGGAATTTCCAGCCCACCCCTGTATTGCCCAACCATCACACATGGAGCCGGGTGCGAGCCCGGCTGGCTCTTCCGGCCGCCGATCCGCCGGACAACCGTCACCCAGACCCGAAACTCTGTCGATGCGGCACCCTGATGTCGGATCGGTCTGCAACGGAATTTACATGATAACGCTGACTGCATACCGCGACCAATGGTTCGGCAATGTCAGGGCCGACCTTCTGTCGGGCCTTGTCGTCGCGCTGGCCCTGATCCCCGAAGCCATCGCCTTTTCCATCATTGCGGGCGTCGATCCGAAGGTGGGTCTTTATGCCAGCTTTTCCATTGCCGTCATCACCGCGATTGCAGGCGGGCGGCCGGGGATGATTTCGGCCGCCACCGCGGCCACGGCGGTTTTGATGGTGACCCTGGTCAAGGATCACGGGCTGCAATATCTGCTGGCCGCCACGGTTCTTGCGGGGCTTTTGCAAATTGGCATGGGGCTTTTGCGCCTGGGATTTGTCATGCGCTATGTGTCGAAATCGGTGATGACCGGCTTTGTCAACGCCTTGGCGATCCTGATCTTCATGGCCCAATTGCCCGAACTGGACCCCAGAAAGGTCACCGGCCTGACCTATGTGCTGGTCGCGGCCGGGCTGGCGATCATCTATCTTTTTCCCCGTATCACCAAAGCCGTGCCGTCGCCGCTTGTCACCATCATCGTTTTGACCGGGCTGACACTGTTTTTCGGCTGGGATGTGCGCACCGTGGGCGATATGGGCGCCCTGCCCGACACGCTGCCGGTGTTCTTGATTCCCGATATTCCGCTGACGCTGACAACGCTGCAGATCATCTTTCCCTATGCCTTGGCCGTGGCCGTGGTGGGCCTGTTGGAAAGCCTGATGACGCAGACGCTTGTCGATGACCTGACCGATACCAAATCCAGCCGTGATCAAGAATGCATCGGGCAAGGTCTGGCCAATGCCGCCACCGGGTTTATCGGCGGCATGGCAGGCTGTGCGATGATCGGTCAAAGCATGATCAACGTGAAATCCGGCGGGCGCGGACGGCTGTCTTGCGGCTTTGCGGGGGTGATGTTGCTGGTGTTTTGCGTGGCGCTTGGCGACTGGGTCAGCCAAATTCCGATGCCTGCGCTGGTTGCGATCATGATAATGGTGTCGGTCGGCACGTTTTCGTGGTCTTCGCTTAAGAACCTGACCACCCATCCGCGCTCGTCATCCGTGGTGATGATCGCCACTGTGGTGACGGTGGTTTACACCCATAATCTGGCGATCGGGGTGCTGGTGGGGGTGCTTTTGTCAGGCATTTTCTTTGCCGCCAAGATTGCCCAGCTGTTTGCGGTGACCAGCACGGTCAGCACGGATGGCCGGGTGCGCACCTACCGGGTTCAGGGCCAGCTTTTCTATGGCTCGGTCGAAGATTTCATGGCCGCGTTTGATTTCAAAGAGGCGCTGGACCGGGTGGTGATCGATGTCTCGAACGCGCATATCTGGGATATCTCGTCGGTTCAGGCGCTGGATCTGGCGGTGTTGAAGTTCCGCCGCGATGGGGCCGAGGTTGAGATCATCGGCATGAATGCAGCCTCTGAAACCATTGTGGACAAGCTGGCCATGCATGACCGGGCGGGGGCCGCCGACAAGCTGGCGGCGCATTAAGGGGGAACGGCGATGACATCAGATGCTTTGGGCCGCAACATCTTGGCGCTGGTCGATGGGTCAAGCTATGCCACCAGCGTTTGCCACGCGGCGGCCTGGATTGCCAAAAGGCTGGGCGCAGGGGTGGATCTGTTGCATCTTTTGCCCGACAGTCACGCCAAGGGCAGCGCAGATCTTTCAGGTGCGCTGAAACTTGGGGCGCGGACGGCGCTGATGGAAGAGCTGGTGGCGCTGGACGCCCAACGCGCCAAGCTGGCCACAGCACAGGGCCAGGCCCTTCTGAGCGATGCCATGGCCCTGCTGAATGCCGATGGCATCGGCGCGGTGGCGCAAAAGCTGCGCCCCGGCGACCTGATCGAAACCCTTGCCGCGCTGCAACCGGCAGCCCGCGCGCTGGTGGTTGGCAAGCGCGGCGAAGGTAGCGCCGGGGCCTTCGATCATCTTGGTTCAAACCTTGAACGCATTATCCGCAGTGCCACAGTGCCGGTCTTTGTTGCCGCCCGCAGTTTCCAGACAATCACCAAGGTGCTGATCGCCTATGACGCCAGCGCCAGCGCTGAGCGCGCGGTGGACCGCGTGGCGCAAAGCCCGGTTTTTGTGGGGCTAAAGGTGGTGCTGGCCCATGCCGGGACCGATACCCCTGCCTTGCGCCAATCTCTCATCGCCGCCCAGTCGCGGCTTGCGGCCAGCGGCGTGCAGGCAGAGATCGCGATTGCCCCCGCAGAGCCGGACACCGCCTTGCAACAGATGATCGCGGCCCAAGGCTTTGATCTGCTGGTGATGGGCGCTTACGGCCATTCGCGCATCCGCAACCTTATCATCGGATCAACCACCACCGCCATGATCCGTGGCTGCAAGGTGCCAGTTCTGATCTATCGCTAAGCCGCTGCAAACCCCGCTTGGGCTGCGGCTTTGGGCAAAGCCATCAACCCCAATCCAGCACAACCTTGCCCGAAAGCCCTGATCGCATGGTTTCAAAGCCGGTGACGAAATCTTCAGCCTTGAACCGGTGGGTAATGACCCGCCGCACATCCAGACCATTTTCCAGCATGGCGATCATCTTGTACCATGTCTCGAAAATCTCGCGGCCATAAACACCTTTGATGGTGATGGCCTTGAAGACGATCCGGCTCCAATCCACCGGCGATTTTCCCGGCGGGATGCCCAGCATGGCAATGCGCCCGCCCATGACAAGATTGTCAACCATCTGGTCCAACGCCTGCTGATTGCCCGACATCTCCATGCCAACGTCAAAGCCTTGGGACATTTTCAGGCCGGGATAGACGCTGCGCAGATCGGTTTCGGCCACGTTGACAGGGGTTACATCGGCCACCTGACCGGCCAGCTCCAGCCGCGCGGGGTTCACATCGGTGATCACCACATGGCGGGCGCCAACATGGCGCGCCACCGCCGCCGCCATGATGCCAATCGGCCCAGCCCCGGTGATAAGCACATCTTCGCCCACCAGATCAAACGACAGCGCCGTATGCACCGCATTGCCCAAAGGGTCCAGGATCGCGCCGATTTCATCATCGATCGTGTCCGGCAAAGGCACCACGTTAAAGGCCGGAAGGCGCAGAAACTCGGCGAATGCGCCCTGCTCGTTCACGCCGATGCCCCGCGTTGCAGGGTCCAGATGGAACTTGCCCGCGCGGGATTGGCGCGACAACTTGCCAATCAGATGCCCCTCGCCCGAGCATCGCTGCCCGATCTCCAGCCCTTCGACCAACGCACCTTTGGCAACAATCTCGCCGGCAAATTCATGCCCTGTGACAAGCCCCAAAGGTACGGTGCGCGCCGCCCAGTCATCCCAGTTCCAGATGTGAATATCGGTGCCGCAGATGCCGGTCTTTTTCACCCGGATCAACACATCTTCCGGCCCGACTTCGGGCACTGCGCGGTCAACCGCCCACAGGCCGGTTTCGGGTTTCATTTTTGCCAGGGCCTTCATCACAACACTCCCGTTTCCCGGCCCGCCGCAGCAAAGGCCTCTAAGGCGAAGTCCAAGTCCTGCAAGGATAATTTTGCATTCATCTGGGTGCGGATCCGTGCGCGGCCATGCGGCACGACCGGATGGAAAAACGCCGAAACCATGACACCCCGCGCATCCAAGGCACGGGCAAAGGCCTGCGCTTTTGGCGCGTCCCCAATCATCACCGGCACGATCGGATGCTCGCCCGGCAAAAGCGAAAAGCCCGCCGCCGCCAGCCCCGCGCGCCAATGCGCGGCATTGCGGAAAAGATCGGCCCGCAACCCGTCGGCTGTCTCGACAATGTCCAAGGCCACCAGCGCCGCCCCAACCACCGCAGGCGGCAAGGCGTTGGAAAAAAGATAGGGCCGCGCCCGCTGGCGCAACAGGTCAATCACCGGCTGCGGCCCGGCGATATAGCCCCCCAAAGCGCCGCCCAGCGCCTTGCCCAGCGTGCCGGTCAGAATATCCACCCTCACCCCGGCATGGGCGGGCGTGCCCCGGCCCTTGGGGCCCATGAAGCCCGTGGCGTGGCAATCATCAACCATGGTCAGGCAGTCATAGGCATCAGCAATGCAGCGGATCTCGCGCAGATCGGCCAGATAGCCATCCATCGAAAACACACCATCGGTGGCAATCATCACAAAGCGCGCCCCGCCATCGCGCGCCGCTTTGACCTGTGTTTCCAGATCGGACATATCGCCGTTTTGAAACCGATAGCGCCGCGCTTTGCACAAACGAATGCCATCAATGATCGAGGCGTGGTTCAGGCTGTCGGAAACAATGGCATCCTCTTCGCCCAAAAGCGGTTCAAAAAGCCCGCCGTTGGCATCGAAACAGGCGGCAAAAAGGATCGAGTCTTCCATCCCCAGAAACGCAGCGATGCGCTGTTCCAACTGGCGGTGCAAATCCTGCGTGCCACAGATGAACCGGACCGAGGCCATGCCAAAGCCGTGGCTTTCCATTGCCGCCCCAGCCGCCGCGATCAACCGGGGATCATCGGCCAAGCCCAAGTAATTGTTGGCACAAAGGTTCAGCATGGCGCGCCCGGCGATCTGCACATGCGCGCCTTGGGCGGTGGCGATCTGACGCTCGCGCTTCATCAGCCCGGCGGCGTCGATCTCGGCCAGCGTGGCGGAAAGGTGGGTCAGAAAGCGGCTGTCTGTCATGACGGAAATCCTCCAACTTAACGGATATTGCGCGGCGCCGCGCCAAATGTCAAGATAACGGAAATTATCCGCGAAAGCGGAAACCCCTTAGCCCCGATGCTCAAATCACCCCGCGCAGGTCGGGCGCGGGCCGGTGTCAGCTGTCTTGCACGATCAAAATGGCGCGCGATGGGCCGCCTTCGGCCCAGATCGCATGGTCGCGGTCGGCCGGATAGCGCGCGGTGTCGCCGGGGCCAAGCAGGCTTTCCTCTTCGCCTGAGCGCACGCGCAAGGCCCCTTCCACCACTGTCAGATGCTCACGGCAGCCGGGGGAATGCGGTTCACTTTCCAAAGCGCCACCGGCGCCGAAGGTCAGGTCATAGACCTCGTGCT
>JAIOXV010000143.1 GCA_021741465.1 Paracoccaceae bacterium | reverse complement strand
GGCGGCATAGCTTTCGTGGTTCCAGGCAAAGGTGCCCATGCACCAGCCGCCATTGCGCCCAGACGCGCCAAATCCTGCGAATTCCTTTTCGATCACCAAGACCTTCAGGTCTGGCTTTTCCTTCATCAGGTACCACGCCGCCCAAAGACCGGTGAACCCCGCCCCAATGATCGCCACATCCGCCGTGCTGTCGCCCGCCAGTGCAGGGCGGCGGGCATCGGGCAGGCCGATATCGGCATACCAGAACGACACGTCACCGATCTTCATCGCGCACCTCCCAAGGCTTTGGCGCATGCTGGCGTTCGGCATTGTCAAAGGCAAGGGGCGTCAGGCGATTTCGCCCTTCAGCCAGGCGCGGAAAGACACCAGGGGCGCGCGCCCCTCGCGGTCTTTCGGCCAGACCAGATGATAGCTGCCGGTTGAGGGGATTGCCCCGCCAAAGACCGGCACCAGGCGGCCGGCCTCAAGCTCGCGTTGTATCAGAAACGTGGGCATCAAGGCGGCTCCCAGCCCGTGGATCGCGCCTTGCATCATGGTGGCGAATTGGTCGAACAACATCGCCGGGGGGCGCAGGCCCGGCGTGCCGTGATGGGCCAACCAGCGGCCCCAATCGCCGGTGCGACTTTCCAGCTGCAAAAGCGGCAGTGCCAGAACGCCCTCGGCCGCGGTCAGGGCGGCGGGCATCAAGGCGGGGGCGGCGACGGCGAGCATGTCTTCTTGCATCAGCGGCAGGTATTCCACCCCCGGCCAATCTTGCCGCCCATAGTGGATTGCCGCGTCAAACTGGCTGGCCTCGAAGTCGAAAGGTTTCAGCCGTGTCGAAAGATTTACGGTAACTTCAGGGTGTTGCGTGGCAAAGCGGGCAAGGCGGGGGGCCAGCCAATGCATGCCAAATGCGGGCAGAATGGCAAGGTTCAGCGTTCCGCCGCCGGGATTGGCGCGCAAGGTCAGCGTCGCCTGACCCAAGCCCTGCAAAAGCCGCCGCACCTCGTGGCAATAGTCTTTTGCGCCTTGGGTCAGGCGCAGACGATGCTTGTCGCGGCTGAACAGCGCCACGCCCAACTGCCCTTCCAGCACTTGTAATTGCCGCGACACAGCGCCTTGGGTCAGGTTCAGTTCCTCGGCCGCGGCACTGGCGCTGCCAAGGCGGTCCACGGCCTCCAGCGCCAAGAGCGAGGGCATCGAAGGCAGATAGCGACGCGAAACCAGCATATGAGATTTCCTCATGAAGTTTTGTCCCTGTTTCGCTAGGGCCTTGCGCGGATTCGTGCAATAGACTTGACCAAAATCCCATCCCCTCTGGAGGTCCCGATGTCCGACAAGCCCAAGCTGAAAGCCAAAGATGCCCCCGATCTGGGCCGCTTCGATTGGGAGGACCCCTTCCGCCTGAACGACCAGCTGACCGATGAAGAACGCGCGCTGGCCGATGCGGCCCGTGCCTATGCCCAAGACAAGCTGCAGCCCCGTGTCATCAAGGCCTTCCGCGAAGAAAGCACCGATCCGTCGATCTTCCGCGAGATGGGCGAGATGGGCCTTTTGGGCGTGACCGTGCCCGAGGAATACGGCGGGCTTGGCGCAAGCTATGTCGCCTATGGCCTGATCGCGCGCGAGGTAGAGCGTGTGGACAGCGGCTATCGCTCGATGATGTCGGTGCAATCGTCTTTGGTGATGTATCCGATCTATGCGTATGGCACCGAGGCCCAGCGGCAGAAATATCTGCCCAAACTTGCTGCCGGCGAATGGATCGGGTGCTTTGGCCTGACCGAACCTGATGCGGGCTCGGACCCGGCCGGCATGAAGACCGTGGCCAAGAAAACCGCCAATGGCTATGTGCTGAACGGCGCCAAGATGTGGATTTCCAACGCGCCGATCGCCGATGTTTTCGTGGTTTGGGCGAAGTCTGAAGCCCATGGCGGCAAGATCAAGGGCTTTGTGCTGGACAAGGGCATGAAGGGGCTGTCTGCGCCGAAAGTGGGGGGCAAGATCAGCTTGCGCGCTTCGGTCACGGGCGAGATTGTCATGGATAATGTCGAGGTCGGCGAAGATGCTTTGTTGCCCCATGTCGAAGGGCTTAAAGGCCCCTTTGGCTGTTTGAACCGCGCCCGCTATGGCATTTCCTGGGGCGTTCTGGGGGCGGCTGAATTCTGTCTGCACGCTGCGCGCCAATACGGGATTGACCGCAAGCAGTTTGGCAAACCCTTGGCCCAGACCCAGCTTTATCAGCTGAAACTGGCCAATATGATGACCGAGATTTCGCTGGGCATGCAGGCGTCTTTGCGGGTGGGTCGGCTGATGGACGAGGCCAATGCTGCGCCGGAAATGATCTCGATCATCAAGCGCAACAACTGCGGCAAGGCGCTGGATGCTGCACGCTGGGCGCGGGATATGCATGGCGGCAACGGCATTCAGGAAGATTACCAGGTCATCCGCCATATGGTGAACCTGGAAACCGTCAACACCTATGAAGGCACGCATGATGTGCATGCCCTGATCCTTGGCCGCGCCATCACCGGGCTGCAGGCTTTCTTCTAAGGCCCTGAAAAACCTGTAAAAGGCCCAGAGTCCGCCGCGGCTCTGGGCCTTTTGTCATTGGCGCACCTGAGTCTTGGCCGCAACAGGTGCGCCCCCAGATGCTGTAGCATCAACTTTCCGCTACCCGAAATAGCGGGCCGCCCTCTATAGTCAGCGAAAGATCACGGGGGCAAACCCCCGGGTTTGAGGCAGGACAACAAGAACAAGCAAGGAGGGAGCCGATGCGCTGCCCATTCTGCGGGAACGTCGACACGCAAGTTAAGGACAGCCGTCCGGCGGAGGACCATGTGTCCATCCGCCGCCGTCGCTTTTGCCCGGCTTGCGGTGGGCGCTTCACGACCTATGAACGTGTGCAATTGCGCGACCTTGTGGTCGTGAAATCTTCCGGCAAACGCGAGGATTTTGATCGTTCCAAACTGGAACGCTCGATCCGTATCGCGATGCAAAAGCGCCCGATTGATCCCGAACGCATCGACCAGATGATTTCTGGCATCGTGCGTCGGCTGGAAAGCCTTGGCGATACCGACATCCCGTCAAAAACGATTGGCGAGATTGTCATGGAAAGCCTCGCCCGGATCGACACGGTGGCCTATGTGCGTTTTGCCAGCGTTTACAAGAACTTCCAGGCGGCTGATGACTTTGACCGCTTTGTAAGCGAGTTGCGGCCGGCTCCGGCCAGCGACGAGTGAGCGACCAGATCCACATGGCCCATGCCCTGCGCCTTGCGGCGCGGGGCCTTGGCTCTGTCTGGCCGAACCCGGCGGTTGGCTGCGTTTTGGTGAAGGATGGCCAGATCGTCGGGCGAGGCTGGACCCAGCCGGGCGGCCGGCCTCATGCCGAGGCGCGGGCGCTGGATCAGGCAGGGTCTGAGGCGGCAGGGGCCACGGCCTTTGTGACGCTGGAACCCTGCGCCCATCATGGGAAAACCCCGCCTTGCGCCGAGGCGCTTGTCGCGGCCCGCGTTTCCCGCGTGGTAAGCGCGCTGACAGATCCTGACCCGCGCGTGTCGGGCAAGGGGCATGCCCTGCTGCGCGCGGCCGGGATTGATGTGACAGAAAATGTCATGGCACCCGAGGCGGCGCGACTGAACGCCGGATTTCTGAAACGCGTGACGCAGGGCTTGCCCTTTGTCACGCTGAAGCTTGCAACCACGCTTGATGGCCGCATCGCCACGGCGTCGGGGGAATCGCGCTGGATCACCGGCCCCGAGGCGCGGCGCCACGGGCATGTTTTGCGCCTGAGCCATGACGCGGTGATGGTGGGGGCGGGCACAGCGCGGGCGGATGACCCCGATTTGACAGTGCGCGACATGGGGGCGGCGCATCAGCCGGTGCGGATCGTGCTGGACAGCCGGCTGGGCCACGCGCCGACAAGCCGCCTTGGCCGCACGGCGGGGCAGGTGCCGGTCTGGATGGTGCATGGCTTTGCCGCGCCAGATGCCGCGCGGGCGGCTTGGGCCGCGACCGGGGCAGCGCTGATCGAGGTGGCTGCTACGGCGGCGGGGCAAGTGGATATTCGTGCGGCTTTGCAAGCCCTTGCGGCCCGTGGGATCACGCGGATCTTGTGCGAGGGCGGTGGGCAGGTGGCGGCCAGTCTGGTGGCCGAAGGGCTGGCCGATGATCTGGCAAGCTATCAGGCCGGGGCGCTTATCGGCGCTGACGGTCGTGCGGGGCTGGGCCCTTTGGGGGTGGGCAGGCTTGGCGACGCGCCGCGTCTGCGCTTGGCCGATACGGCCGTGCTTGGACCAGACCGCTTCAGCCTGTGGTCCTTCGTGCCAGGCTGACCAAATTGCGCCGCCCCTTTGCCGGCAAAGGGGCGGCACGCTTGTTTCTCGCCTCTGGCCTGCGGCCAACCGGCTCGGTCGCGGCTCAGAGCCCGCCGTGAACGATCTGGCCTTCGAAGACGGTTGCGCTGGGGCGGGTTTCGGCCAGAGCCTCGGGCGAAAGCCCATCCAGGGGCTGGTCCAGAACGATCAGATCGGCGCTTGCGCCTGCGATGATCTGGCCGGTCTGGCCTTGCAGCCGCAAGGACCGGGCGGCGTTCCGGGTGAAGAGTGGCAAGGCCTCGGTCAGGGAAATCGCCTCTGTCGGGGCGACAGAACCGGGATAGGTTCCGGTAGGGTCGCGGCGGCTTATCATGCCTGCAAGGCCGGTCCAGGGGTTGGCATCAAGCGCGGCTGCAGGCCAGTCTGACCCGTAGATCACCTCGGCCCCATGGGCCAGTAGGCTGCGGATCGGGTGGCACATGTCAACGCGGCTGTCGCCCAAAACCTTTCGTTGGCCCGCCGTGACCGGGTTCGGCATCCACAGTTTGGGCGAAACCTCGGCCACGGCATTCAGGGCCTTGAACCGGGGCAGATCAGCCGGGGCGATGAAATTGGCATGGGCAATTTCGTGGCGCAGGCCTGATGCGCCATTGGCCGCGCGGGCTGCGGCGATGGCGTCAAGCCCGGCTTGCACAGCACGGTCGCCCACCGCATGCATCTTGACCACATAGCCCGCAGCATCCAGCGCCCTAACCTCGGCCTCAAGCTGCGCGGGTTTGATAAGAAGCATGGCTTCGGGGTCATGGTCAGCAGCCGGATCGCGGCCATCTGTGCCCTGGTTGGGATAGGGGGCAAGAAAGGCTGCGGTGCGGGCGATCGGCACCCCGTCAAGAAACAGCTTGGCAAAGCCCGTATGCAGGTGGGGGCTGACATGGTTGGCGCGCAAAGCGGCAAGGGTTTCCATCGCCACCCAATCTTCGGAAAACGGCGAAAACCGTGTCAGATGTGCCGCGACATGCAGGCCAAGCTGACCTGCATGGTCGGCCTTGGCATAGGCGGCCAGTTCCGCTGCAAAGGCCATCGGCTCTTTGAAGCCGGTGATGCCAAGCCCATGGAAATAGGTCGAAAGATGCACAACCGCGCGGTCAAGCTGTGCCGTTGTCGGGTCAAGAAACCGCTGCACGGCGGCGCCGGCAGATTCAATCAAGATGCCGGTTGGCTGGCCCTGATCGTCGCGTTCTATCTGTCCCCCCGCCGGGTTGGGCGTGTCACGGTTGATCCCGGCAAGCCGCAGCGCGGCGGAATTGACCCACAGATTGTGCTGCGAGACATCCTTTATGGCAACCGGGTGATCGGGAGCCAGACGGTCCAGAATTTCGCAGGGCCTTGGTCCGAAAGAGGGCCGATCAAACGGCCGCCATGGCCCGGCGATGATCCATTCCCCCGCTGGCCGCGAGGCGGCGCGCGCGCCGATGCCGTCGAGCACGGCTTGCAGCGGGGCGCCAAGGCCGGGGAACACTTCGTAAAGGTCGCGGCACGCCCCCCAAAGCCCATGGGTATGGCTGTCGATCAGACCGGGCATAACCTCGCGCCCAGCAAGGGCAATGATGCGGGTGTTCGGCCCGGCCAGGCCGGCAAGATCATCGCCCACCGCCATGATCCGCCCGCCGCGCAGGGCCAGATCGCGGGCGAAGGGGGGACCGGCGGCCATGGTGCGGACGCGACCACCGGTCAGGATAAGATCGGGCGCGCCGGTCATGGCAGGTCTGGCATGATGCGGGGAAGGTCGGGCAGGGCCTCGGCCACTTCGCGCAGGCGGGTCAGCATGGCGACAAGTTGGCGCAACTCATCACGGCCATATACCTCTTCGATGTCGCGTTAGACCGCTTCCGAGATGATGGCGACGCGGGTGAACAGCTGCTGGCCTGCCTGCGTCAGGACCAAAAGGCGCCGCCGGGCGTCGGGCCCCGCGACGGTTTCGACCAGCCCACGCTCTTCCAGTCCCTTCAGCAAGCGCGAGACCGACGGCTGCATCAGCGCGCAGCGTTCGGCCAGGCTTGCCACATCCAGTTGGTTTCCGGCCGCAAGCGCCCGGATCACCCGCCATTGCGGCTGGGTCAGCCCGACCGCGTCGGTGTGGGGTTTGAACTTGTGCGCCGTGGCTTGGCGGGCGCGCAAAAGCGCGATCGGAAGCGAGCTTTCAAAGCCGCGCAGGGTGGTGGGTTGCGCATCGGCCGGGCCGCTGTCGAGGTGTTTTGGGGTCTTCATGACCTGCTCTGGGTGACTTGACTGCATAACGTGTTATAGATTAACCTGTTATGCAATAACAAATCAAGCGGGACATGCCGCTCAACCTGGGAGATGAAAATGCAGATGCTGAAAGCAGGGGCCATTGCCGCCCTGATTATGGGTGCAAGCCCCGCAATTTCCGAAACCACGATTGTTTTCAATAACTTCCTTGCGCCGAATGATTCACTGTGGACCGATGTCATGGCCCCGTGGATTGCCGAGATCGAAGGGGTCACCGAAGGCCGGGTCAAGTTTACCGTGCCAGATTCGTCGCTGGCCCCGCCGCCGGAACTGTTGAATTCGGTGCAGCAAGGCGTGATGGATGGCGCCTTCTCGATGGTGGGTTTTGCCCGCGAAACCAACCCCGAACTGCAATTGCCGCTGTTGCCGATGACTTATTTTGGCGATGTTGCCTCCTCGGTCGCGCTGTGGCGTACCTATGAAAAGTTCTTCAAGGGCAAGAACGAGTTGAAGGATGTTGAGCTGTTGGGTCTGGTGACCACGCCGGCCAACAGCCTTATCAGCATGGATGCCGCAAAGCCGCTGGACAGCCTTGCCGCGCTTTCGGGCGTCAAGATGTGGTCGCTTCCCGGCCTTCCGGCCGAGGCGCTGACAGCGGCGGGCGCGGTGGTTTCGCCGGGGCCGGCGGTGCGGATGCACGAAGTGATTTCGGGCGGCGTGGTTGATGCGTTTTGCTGCATCAACTTTGAATCGCTGGAAGTCTTCAACGTGATCCAGTTTGCCAAAGCCGCCACCGAAGTGCCCGGCCACATCTTTGCCCCGGCCTTCGCCGTTTATGTTCGCGGGGATGTCTGGGCCTCGATCAGCCCCGAAGATCAGGAAAAGATCCGCGCCGTTTCGGGCGAGGCTTTGGCACGTCGCGCCGCA
>JAIOXV010000005.1 GCA_021741465.1 Paracoccaceae bacterium | reverse complement strand
GGGCCGTCCCATCGACCCGTTCACCACACACCGCTTTCTTCTGGCGTTGGAGAGCTCTGGCTCGTCTGGTGATGGCACCGGCTGGCAAGCCCGCCCGCTGGTGGTGCGCCATGACGGCAAGAATGTCGCGGCCATGCCGCTTTATGTAAAGACCAACAGCCAAGGCGAATACATCTTCGATCACGGCTGGGCCGAAGCCTATGAACGCGCAGGCGGGCGCTATTATCCAAAGCTGCAAGCCGCCGTGCCCTTCACGCCGGTAACCGGACGGCGATTTCTTGGCCCCGCCGCGCATCGCACCACACTGCTGAAAGCGGCAATCGATTTGACCAAGTCAAACGGGTTGTCTTCGCTGCATGTCACCTTCTGCACCGAAGACGAGGCGCTGGCGCTCGCGGGCGTGGAGGACACGCTGCATCGGGTGACGCAACAATTTCACTGGGAAAATCGGGGTTATGCCGATTTCGCCGCGTTCTTGGCCAGTCTGTCCAGCCGCAAGCGCAAGATGATCCGCAAGGAGCGCGAAACGGCCATGGCCCATGGCCTAACGATACGCGTTCTGACGGGCGATCAGATCGAACCTACCCATTGGGATGCATTCTGGGCCTTTTATCAAGACACCGGCAGCCGCAAATGGGGCAAGCCCTATCTGACGCGGGGCTTTTACGATGCGCTGCAACAGGGTCTGCGCGAAGACGTGCTTTTGGTGCTGGCCTTTGACGACGGGCAAGCCGTTGCCGGGGCGTTGAATTTCATCGGACGCGATACGCTTTATGGCCGCTACTGGGGCTGTATCGCCGATTATCCCTGTCTGCACTTTGAACTGTGCTACTATCAGGCGATTGATTGGGCGATTGCCAACGGATTGGCCCGCGTCGAAGCGGGCGCGCAGGGCGAACACAAACTGGCACGCGGCTATTTGCCCAACGCGGTGCATTCCTTGCACTGGATCGCCGATTCTGGGTTTCGCACGGCGGTTGGGCGCTATCTGGTGCAAGAACGCCGCGCCATTGATGAAGAAATTGAGATTCTTACAAGCTATGGCCCATTTCGCAAAGTCACGTCCGAGGACTAGGCCATCCAACGTCGATCAAAAAGGGTAAGCCATGGCAGATCTGATGACACAATCCGAGCGGCTGGAGCATCTTCCTGCCTTGGGGCAAACCGGGTGGGGGCCAGTTCCAGGCCGTGATGCCATTCGCAAGATCATGAAATTTAAAAACTTTTCTGAAGCATGGGGCTTTATGGCACGCTCAGCTTTGGCGGCAGAAAAGGCGAACCACCATCCCGAATGGACCAACCGTTTCAACATCGTCGATGTCACCCTGGTGACCCATGATTGCGGCGGCTTATCCATACTGGATGTGGATTTGGCGCGGCGCATGGACAAGCTTTCGGGCGAGGCAGAGGTCGTTCTGGACCATGCAGAACCAATCTCCTGTCTGTGCGAGATGCGCGCGCGCGGGCTTGCCTGAACCGCGCCTTGGCCTGCGGTTTTTTGTTGTTTGGCCGCGCAACGCAGATGAAACAGGGCCGACTGGGCCCTTGAAAAAGGTCTGAACCCGTCCTAGCCTTTCGGGGTGTAGTAACGGTGGGGCATGTTGCGTGCAGGACCAGGAACTTGCGCAGATCGTGCTCCAAAAGCGCATGCTCGACGCCGATCTGCCCCGACGAACCGTGGCCATTCTTGGATCGGGCCTCGCAGGGCTTTTCTTCCTGACGCCCGTTCAGGTGGCACTTTATCTGTGCCTTTATTTCCCTTGCGAAATGGCACTTGGCGCGGCCCTGACAAGGCTGATCGACAGCCCCAGCTCAAAGGCAAGGTTGCGGGTGGTGCAAGTTGCGGCATTTGCCTGCATGTCCACCTATCTGATCCCTGCCGTTCTGCTTTGGCAGGTCGCGGGCAGCACAGCCAAGGCCGGGGCGATGATCCATATCTTCGGCGGCATGTTGTCGATCATGCTGGTGCGCACAGCCTATAGGCCAATGACCATTGCCAACAGCCTGCCCTTGGCAGGGGTCGTGCCGATCATCGCTGTTCTTGAAACCGAAACCGAAGGCAGCGGTGACCAGATCTTCCTTGGTGCAGCGGTGCTGATCCTTGCTGGATACTTTATTCTTACCCTTCAGGCTGCTCTGCGTTCAAACCGGGCGTTGGCCGGCGCGCGGGATGCAGCCCTTGCCCGGGTCGAAACCCAGCGACGTTTTCTGGCCACAATGAGCCACGAATTGCGCACACCCTTGAACGGCATTCTTGGCATCGCGCAGGGCCTTGTCGCCAGCCACCCCGGCCAGGGCGCCGAAAGCATCTGCGACAGTGCCCGCGAGATGTCGGCCATGGTGGATGATCTGCTGGACAATGCCGCAATCGAGGCAGGCGCCCTGCGTATCGTCCGCAGGCCGGTTCACCTTTCACAGATGATGCAGCGGCTGGAAGAACGCTGGCTTGCTGCCTTCACCGAAAAGAACCTCAGACTGCGTCTGACCATATCGCCCGACTTGCCCGAGTGGATGATGTTGGATCCCTTGCGCTTGTCACAATGCCTGTCGAACCTGTTGGGCAACGCGCTGCGACTGACCGCTTCGGGCGGCGTCAGCGTTGATCTGATCCCACATCCCGGTGGGCTGGAGGCCGTGGTCTGCGATACCGGTCCCGGCCTTCCAGATGGCATGGAAACGCGCCTCTTCCGTGCCTTTGAGCTTATCCATATCCCAGGCGGCGACCAGCGGCCCGGCACCGGTCTTGGCCTGTCGATCAGCCGGGGTATCGCCCGCGCCATGGGGGGAAATTTGGTCTACCAAAAGCAGGAAACCGGCGGCAGTCGGTTTCGGCTGACGATCGCAACCGAAAGTGCCTTGTGGGAGGAGACCCCAGTTTCCCCGGCAGACAACAGTTTTCTGTCCAAACCAGAGACACAGACCAAGGCCGATGCAACACCCACACAAGACGATTTGCCCGCAGGCAAGACGATCCTTCTGGTTGACGACATTGCAACCAACCTTTTGGTTTTACGCATCTTGCTGAACGGCATGGGCCTGCGCACGGTGGAAGCCGCATCAGGTGCCGAAGCGCTGCGCCTGTTGCAAGACCCGACCAACCCTGCGCCAGACGCGGCGTTGATGGACATTCGGATGCCAGAACTTTCTGGCATAGAGACACTGGCGCGGATGCGAGAGGCAGGACACGGCTTTCCAGTGATCGCCGTCACAGCCGACACTGGCATCGAAGGGCGCGCAGAGGTTTTGGCGCTGGGTTTTGGCGGCCATGTGAGCAAACCGGTTGAATCGGCCGAGTTGCGGCGGGTGCTGGTTCAGGCGCTTTCCAACGGTTCGGGTCAGTTGTAATCGACACAAGATTCTGTTTGAACCCGCCCGCACCCCGCTGCAGGGTCAGGGAACAAACCGAAGGACCCATTGGAATGACCACTTCGCCCGCCGCATCCGACAAAGCACCGCTTTTGACACCGATCCTGCTGGCTGGATGTGTCATCTTGATGCTGTCTTTCGCGGTACGTGCAAGCTTTGGGGTGTTTCAAATTCCCATCGCAACCGAGTTCGGCTGGCCAAGGGCCGAATTTTCGCTGGCCATCGCCATTCAAAACCTTGCCTGGGGGATCGGACAGCCGATGTTCGGCGCGATTGCCGAACGGTTTGGCGACAGACGTGCAATCGTATCCGGGGCCGCTCTTTATGCGCTGGGCCTGATCTTGTCTTCCTTTGCCACCGAACCGGGGCAACATCAGCTTTTGAACATCCTGATCGGATTTGGCATCGCCGGCACCGGCTTTGGGGTGGTGCTTGCGGTTGTCGGGCGTGCAACCAGTCCTGAAAACCGGTCGATGTCGCTTGGCATCGCCACTGCCGCCGGCTCGGCCGGGCAGGTTTTCGGGGCACCAGTGGCCGAGATATTGCTGCAGTCCTATCCTTGGCAGACCGTCTTCGTGATCTTTGCGGTGGTCATAGTTGCCAGCCTTTCTGCCTTACCATTCTTGCGCAGCCCCACTGTGGCGACCCGGGCCGAGCTGGAAGAAAGCCTTGGCACGGTTTTGGTGCGAGCGTTCAAAGATCCGACCTATACGCTTATTTTCCTGGGGTTTTTCTCTTGCGGCTATCAGCTTGCCTTCATTACCGCCCATTTTCCGGCCTTTATCACCGATTTTTGCGGAGCAATTGACAGCGGCGGCATGTTGGCCGGGCTGGGCATAAAGACGACATCCGCGCTGGGGGCGGTCTCGATCTCGGTGATCGGGCTTTTCAATATTTTCGGCACATTGATGGCGGGCTGGCTGGGCAAGCGCTATACCAAGAAGTACCTTTTGGCCGCCGTTTATACCGCGCGCACCATTGCCGCCGCGCTGTTCATCATGTTGCCCATCACCCCGGCCTCGGTTTTGATTTTTTCCGCCGTGATGGGGGCGTTGTGGCTTGCCACCGTGCCGCTGACCAGTGGTCTGGTCGCCCATATTTATGGCATCCGCTATATGGGCACGCTTTATGGCTTCATCTTCCTTTCCCACCAGATCGGCGGGTTTCTTGGCGTCTGGCTGGGTGGCAAGATGTTCGACATCACGGGCGATTACACGCTGGTCTGGTGGATCGGCGTGGGTGTGGGCGCGTTTTCGGCAATCGTCCACCTGCCAATCCGCGAACGGCCGCTGCAAAGTCTTGCGGCCTGATCGCTGACCCGGCTACAGCAATGAACAAAGGTTCATGCGCTCCCTGCACTGGCTGCGAACCCTGGCTTGTGGCAAGCGGCATTGACCCTGCCGGGCGGCCCTGCGAATGTTCGCCCGCCTGATTGTTGGAGACGCCATGCGCATCGGTATTGCTGCCCTGATCCTCGCCTATGTGCTGAGTCAGTTCTACCGCGCCTTTCTGGCCGTTCTGGCGCCCATTCTGGCCGTGGACCTGAATGCCAGCGCCGAGGCCTTGGCGCAGGCCTCGGGCTGGTGGTTCTTGACATTCGCGCTGATGCAAGTGCCGGTCGGCTGGGCCTTGGACAAGATCGGTCCACGCCGGACGACCGCGTTTCTTTTGGCAATTGGGGCGGCGGGGGCGGCAGTGTTTGCCAGTGCTACGACGCCGTTGCACATTGCGCTGGCGATGGTGCTGATTGGGGCTGGCTGCGCGTCGGTCCTGATGTCGAGCTATTATATCTTTGCGCGCACCTATTCACCTGCGGTTTTCGGCACCTTGGCGGGAATGGTGGTGGGGATCGGGAGCCTTGGCAATATCGGCGCGTCCCTGCCGCTTAGCTGGGCGGTTGAAGCCTGGGGCTGGCGCGGAACGGTCTGGGGCTTGGCCGCCATCACGCTTGCGGCGGCGCTGGTGATCCTGGCATTGGTGCGAGATCCGGTCCGGGTTGAGGGCGGCGCAAAAGGTTCACTTCTTGATCTGCTGAAGATGCCAGCGCTTTGGCCGGTGCTTATCATGATGGCGGCTTGTTACGGGCCGCCCGCGGGAATACGGGGCCTTTGGGCCGGGCCATGGTATGCTGATGTTTTTGGCGCCGATCCAGCCCGGATCGGACAGGTAACGCTGGTGATGGGATTGGCGATGGTGGCTGGAAACTTTGCCTATGGCCCGATGGATCGCATCTTGGGGAGCCGGAAATGGCTGGTCTTCGGGGGCAATTTCTTGATGCTGTTGTGCCTCTTTGGCCTTTATCTGCAGGTCGATGACGACAAATGGACCACAGTTGCGCTTTTGGCGGGTGTAGGTTTTTTTGGCGCGTCTTTCCCAATGGTGATGGCCCATGGCCGTGCCTTTTTGCCACCACATCTGACCGGGCGGGGTGTCAGCCTTATCAACCTTTTCGGAATTGGCGGTGCAGGGGTAATGCAGATCATCACCGGGCGCATTCATACCGCCCTGGCGCCTTCGGAAAGCGTGATGAATTCAGCCCCCCCCGCAACGCCCTATGCGGTGGTGTTCCTGTTCTACGCCGGGCTGGTGATGGCTGGTTTGGCCGTTTACTTGCTGTCGAAAGATCGCACGGACTAAAGCCCAGATGTGCCCAGCCCTGCCAGAACAGATCGAGGTTTTCGCGCCCAACCTGAAGCGCCGGTTGTCGGGGGTGACGGCGACGATCCTGCGCCTTGTGCCCTTGCAGGCGCAAACGATTGGCATCGTGACCACCGGGCCGGGACTGCCCCCAGACCTGCCGCATGTTGCGCTGTGGCGCATTCCCTTCCTGCCCCGCCGCCCCCGTATCTGGCACGCACGGCGCAACAGTGACCTTCTGGCAGGTGTCATCCTGAAGCGGCTCTTGCGCTGTGATCTGCGGCTGATCTTCACCTCGTCGTCGCCAAGGGCACGGTCGGGCTGGACACACTGGTTGATACGCCATTGCACGGCTTTGGTGGCAACAAGCCCCCGCAACGCCGCCGTGATGCCCGCCACGATTCCGGTTGAGGTCATCCCCCACGGTATCGACACCAACGCCTTTTCACCCCAGCCTTCGGGGTATTTTGGCCTGCCCGGGCAAAAGCTGATCGGCAGCTTTGGCCGCATTCGCGCGAAAAAAGGCAGCGCTGATCTGGTGCGCGCCTTGGTCAAGGTCTTGCCGCAGCATCCGGGATGGAGCGCTGTTCTGATGGGCCGCATCACCCCGCAGGAAGAAGGCTTTGCCGCGGGGCTCCGCGCCGAAATTGCGGCCGCCGGGCTGGAGGCGCGCATCCTGATCCGCCCCGAGGCGCGTTTGGAAGAGATGCCTGCCGCCTATTCGGATGTGTCGCTTTATGTCGCCCCATCACATTATGAAGGGTTCGGCCTGACCCCGGTTGAAGCCATGGCGTGTGGGGTGCCGGTAATGGCTTCCAAAGGGGTTGGGACTTTTGACGATCAGGTGGTCGCTGGGGTGACAGGCATTCTGGTCCCGCCCGCCGACCATGAGGCCCTGGCAATCGCCTTGGACATGGCGCTTTCAGATCCGGGCCAATTGGCACGGATGGCGCATGCCGCCCGCACCCATGTTGAGACCGAATTCGCAATTGAAGGCGAGGCCAAGGCGCTGAACGCACTCTACCGTAAGGTCTTGGGGCAGGCATGAACAGGCTTGGCTTTCTCTTGGCACGCACCTTTCAGCAGGAAGACCGGCTGCAAAGCCTGTCTTGCCCGGCGGAAGAAATCGCTGCGCTTCTGCACCAAAAGACGGTTGCCCTGGTCGGCAATGCGCGCCGCGCTGGCCCCGCCGGTCAAGGCGCTGCGATAGATACAGCCGATCTGGTGATCCGCCTGAACCGCGCGCCCATCCCAGCCCCCGAAAGCCACGGCCGACGCACCGACATTCTGGCGGTGGCTGTCGGCCTGCCGGGTGCCGATCTGGCACGCATTCGCCCCGGCCGCATCTTTTGGATGAGCCACAAGCGCAAACGCCTGTCCTGGACGGTGGCCCAGTCACCGGGATTTCACCTGCCAAGCCTTGACGCTTTTCACCGGCTGCAAGCGACCCTTTGCGCGCCACCATCAACCGGCGTGCTGGTGATAGATCTCTTGGCGCGTTCTGATGCCGCCAAGATCGCGCTATATGGCTTTGACTTTTTCGCCTCGCTTTCGCTTTCGGGCAGCAGAAACGCAGCCCAAGTGCCGCATGACTTTGCCGCCGAACGGCGATTTGTCGAAGACCTTCTGTCTCGGGACCCGCGTTTCCAACTGATTGCCGCAAGCCAAGTGCAGCGCAATAACTAGAAAGCACATCCTGTCAGACTTCAGCAAATGAAGGCCCTAAGAGTTTTCCGGGAAATCATTTAGCTTTCTCGGAATGTCGCAAAATCAAAAAGCAAAGAGCCCACAGTTCAAAAAGCAGTTTTTCAGCTAAATTTTCTTCTCATATCATTTACTTATTGCGAAGATGCCGTTTTGACTGTGCGCCTGACATTTTCTTAACAAGCAGATGCATCCTGATAAATCAGTCAGATCTGTGCATTTCACGGGCTGCCTTGAAATTAAACTTCCTTGTTCACGTGATAGGGAAATATCCAGTTTCCAGCCAATTTCCTAAAGTTATACCGCGGCTGATAGAAACTCCTTGCGAGCATCTTTGTCTGAATGCCCCTTGCCTGAAAGGGATTTTTTATGGGAGAAGCATCTGCTACTTAAACATAGATCCTTGCCCTAAACTGGAAAATTTTTTGATATCATAAATCTATTGAATTCTGTTTAACACATTCATATAAAATCACCAAATAAGATGGAGCGATCCATCGCGCAGGTTCAAACGCCTATGCAATCTGAAACTAGCTAAAGGAACGGTTCAATCGAATTGCAGGCTGAAGCAGCGGTAACCAATTTCAGGAAAAATCAAGACAAATGCCTTCTCCATTGGAAACCTTTACCGCATGCGAAACGCCTTCTGAGTGGATTTTAGGTATCGGGCCGCGAGCCAGACGAATTTTGGACTTCACTTCTGATACCGTATCGCAAGGCAGACAAGAAGTTACCCCGGCAAGAAATTCTGCGATTGATCTTTGTTCAACTCGTCCCGCATTTGGAGGGCGCAGCTATGGCATTGCTGAGTGATCTCGACATATACAACCTTGAATACGCCGTCGTACGCAGTCGAAACCGACTTAAATTCTTTTGGGAACCAAAGGGAGACCGGCAAGCGCGCAAGGTCTTCTGCCTTGGAACAGCAAAATCGGGAACATCTTCTCTTCACGGCCTGTTCGAAGAGAATGGACTGCGATCCTTGCACTCTGCAGGAAACTGGCCAGTGGCACAGTTTGACGCGTTTTCGGACCGTGGGGATTACCGCCCGTTTCAAGCCTATGAAAAGCACTTTCCAAATGCCATTTTCATCCTGAATTGTCGGCCGCTAGGCAACTACCTTCGCAGTTTGGCCATACACCGCACACGCAAGCGCGCGGCTTTGCCAAAGGGTCTTTTGAACCATGCGATGCTTAAGGGGCAGGCCATAAGACGAGAGACATTTCACATTGAAGTTCTGCGCTACTTTGTCGGCAAGAAAAACTTGATCGTCGTCGATATAGAAAAGCCAGGCGCGATTAGCTTTGTTGCACAGCGATTGGGGCTAGACGCACCCCGAAACCCGCACCGTCATCAGACCAAGATCCAACCTTCGGACGATTTGGAAATGATGATCGAATCGGCTCTTTCCGATCTGGGGTTCAGGGGCTCGCGGCTGATCTTGTCGGACAGGCCAGAGATCGATGCCCTCGCGGCATTGCTGCCTGAAACGGGGAATCTGTGGCTTTAGCAAAGGCAATCGCACCCAAGGCCTTGGACACGCGGCTTCCCCCCTTTCCCAGCTAGACAGGTTGCGCTAAAGGGCGACGTCCTTGAACGGTCTTGGACGGATATTGGAGATACCCAAGATGGGCTACAAAGTCGTCGTCGCGGGTGCCACGGGTAACGTGGGCCGCGAAATGCTGAACATCCTCGCCGAGCGCGAGTTCCCGGTCGATGAAATTGCCGTGCTGGCGTCACGCAAATCTCTCGGAACCGAAGTTAGCTTTGGCGACAAGACCCTCAAGACCAAGGATCTGGACACTTTCGATTTCACCGGATGGGATATCGCGCTGTTTGCCATCGGCTCTGACGCGACCAAGATCTACGCGCCCAAGGCTGCTGCCTCTGGCTGCGTGGTGATCGATAACTCCTCGCTGTACCGGTATGATCCGCAAGTTCCACTGGTTGTGCCCGAAGTGAACGCGGCCGCGGTGGACAACTATAAAAACAAGATGATCATCGCGAACCCCAACTGCTCGACCGCGCAGATGGTGGTTGCCTTGAAGCCCCTGCATGACCGCGCCAAGATCAAGCGTGTGGTGGTCGCGACCTATCAATCGGTTTCGGGTGCCGGCAAAGAGGGCATGGACGAACTTTGGAACCAGACCAAATCGATCTACAATCCGGTCGATAACGTGCCCGCGAAGAAGTTCTCAAAGCAGATCGCCTTCAACGTCATCCCGCATATCGATGTCTTCCTTGATGATGGTTCGACTAAGGAAGAATGGAAGATGGTCGCCGAAACCAAGAAGATCCTTGATCCTTCGATTAAGGTTACCGCGACATGCGTGCGCGTTCCGGTTTTTGTCGGCCATTCCGAAGCGATCAACATCGAGTTCGAAGAACCGATGGACTGGCAAGAGGCACAGGACATTCTGCGCGAGGCCCCCGGTGTCATGCTGATCGACAAGCGTGAACCCGGCGGCTACATCACCCCCGTTGAATGCGTGGGGGATTATGCCACTTTCATCAGCCGGGTGCGTCAGGACCCCACGGTGGACAACGGCATCAACCTTTGGTGCGTTTCGGACAATCTGCGCAAAGGCGCTGCGCTGAATGCCGTGCAAATCGCCGAAGTTCTGGGAAGCCGCTGCCTGAAAAAAGGCTGATCCACCCGATCTGACCAATGTGCGACCGCCCGGCAAAGCCTCTTTGCCGGGCGGTTGTCTTTTCAACTGCCATTTTCGTAAAATGCCCCCCCTTAACACGCCTGAAACCCTGTTCAGCTAAGGATGGTCTTGGGTGTGAAACATATGGGTGTGTGAATGGCCGGGCAGGGTAATGCCGCGCCAGTCATCATCAAGCGGAAGAAAGTCGTGAAAGGCGGCGGGCATCATGGTGGTGCCTGGAAAGTCGCCTATGCTGACTTTGTAACGGCCATGATGGCCTTCTTCATGCTGATGTGGCTGTTGAATGCGACGACGGAAAAGCAACGCAAGGGGATTGCGGATTATTTCAATCCGACCATTCCGGTAAACCGCGTCTCTGGCGGGGGAAATGGCGCCTTTGGGGGCGACAGCACCTTCACCGAAGAAACGCTGGCACAAAACGGTGTTGGCGCAACCGCCGCGATGCCGACAGAGGTTAATCAGGCCAGCGGGGAAACCGGCAATACGGCGGAAGATGCCAAAGCCGCGACCGCCGAAAAGAAGGGGTTGGCCGACATTGAACAGGCGCTCACGGCCAAGGGCGGGGAGAGCATGGTCATGGAGCGTATGTTGCGCCATGTCGTCACCCGCATCACCGATGAAGGGCTGGTGATTGAGATCTTCGATCTTGAAGACACCCCGCTTTTCGCAGCCGAAACTGCAGAGCCAACCGAAATGACCAAAGAAATTGCGGCGCTTCTGGCCGATGTTCTTGGTCTGGCAAGCAATGACGTCGCCATAAACGGGCATGTCCGAAGCTATCCGGTCACGCTGCGCAACAACCCTAGCTGGGGCCTCTCGATCAAACGGGCCGAGGTCCTGCGACAATTGATCGAAGAAGAGGGCCTGCCTACGGCCCGGATCGCACGGGTGACCGGGCACGCCAATCGCAAACCTGCCACTGCAGATCCGACGGCGTTGCGCAACAACCGCATCGAGGTCGTGCTGCTTCGCAAATATCGATAGGCCACAAACTTCTTATTTTAGCTGTTAGGCTGATCTTAACGCACCTGCGGCAGTTTCGGCTTCACATGAAGTCGAAGCTGCAGAAAGGCGCCATCGATGACAATATCTTCCTCGCTGAACGCGGGGGTGGCAGGGCTGAACGCGAACGCGAACCGGCTCGCCACCATCTCGGACAACATCGCGAACTCGCAGACCTTTGGTTACAAAAGGGCTCAGGCCGATTTCTATTCGATGGTCATTCGTGGCGATACCACGTCGAACTATACGGCCGGTGGGGTTCGGTCGACCAACATGCGCCTGATTGATGAACGCGGGCCGCTTATTGCCACCAACAATGCAACCGACTTGGCAATCGACGGGCGTGGCTTTCTCTTGGTCACAAGCATGGAAAGCCTTTCTGACAACTCCTCCAGCTATGACATTTCCCTTGCGACCACGGGGTCTTTTCGCCCCGACCAAAACGGTATCATGCGAACTGCCGCAGGTCAGGTGCTGATGGGCTGGCCTGCGAATGCAGATGGGCAGGTTCCCGAATTTCCCCGCGATTCCACAGCGGGTTTGACGCCGGTGATCTTCAACGCCAACCAATACGTCGCCAACCCGACAACTTCGGTGACACTGGGCCTGAACCTGCCGGCAACCGGCACGACCTTTGGGTCCACCTTTGCACCAAAGGACTATCCTGTTGAATACTTTGGTAATTTGGGCACCTCTGAAACACTGAACTTCAACTTCACCCCGACGATCCCGGCGACATCGGGCGATCCACCGTCGAACGAATGGACGCTCGAAGTGACCGACACCGCCTCTGGCGGCGCGGTGATCGGGGTCTATACCTTGACCTTTGACAACAGTCAGGCCGATGGGGGGAAACTGGCCTCCGTGACCACGGTTTCAGGCGGCGCTTATGATCCCGCGACCGGCATGATTTCTTCAACCGTGGGCGGAGGATCAATCGATATCTTCATCGGCAAACCCCTTACCTCAAACGGTCTGACGCAGCTTTCCGATACATTCGCACCGGTTTCCGTATCCAAGGACGGCTCGCCGGTCGCCTCGCTCATCTCTGTCAAGGTGGACACGGGCGGCAACCTTTATGCAGTTTATGACCAAGGTTTCACTCGGCTGATCTACAAATTGCCAGTGGCCGACGTTCCCAACCCCAACGGGCTGATTTCACTAAACAACCAGACCTATACCGTCTCGCCTGATTCAGGGCCCTACTACCTTTGGGATGCAGGATCGGGCCCGACAGGAAGCGTCGTCGGCTTTGCCCGAGAGGAATCTACCACCGATATTGCGCAGGAACTTACCGCTCTTATCACCACACAGCGGGCCTATTCGTCGAACGCAAAGGTGATTCAGACCGTGGACGAGATGTTGCAGGAAACCACCAACATCAAAAGGTAGGTGACGGATGAGCATCTCTGGCGGCCTTTCAAGCGCATTATCTGGCCTGACAGCAGCCGCGAAGTCGGTCGAAGTGGTGTCATCAAACATCGCCAACGCCACGACATCCGGCTATGGCCGCCGCGAAGTCTTGACCACTGCGCGGACGGTCGGGCATTCCGGCCAAGGCGTCACGGTCCTCGGCGTTCGGCGCCACTCTGACCCGGTTCTTTTGTCAGACAGGCGCCGTGCCGAAGCGACTGAAAGTGAACGCAACACCCGCGCTGCCTTTTATACGCAGCTTGAGGCGGCAGTTGGAACCACCGACAGCCCCGTTTCACTGGGAAGCCGGATTGCAGATTTTGACACCGCCTTGCTCGAGGCCGCTTCTTTGCCGAACTCCGAAGCGCGGCTTGCCCGCGTTGTCGAAACCGCGCGAAGCCTTGCCGCCCATATCAACACCGCATCCCGCGCGGTTCAGGCCGCACGCACAAGTGCCGATGACAAGATCGAGGCAGACGTTAATTTTCTTAATCGAACCCTGCGCGAAATCGTCGGCATAAACGACAACATTCGGGCCAGCTATGCAGGTTCGCGCGACCCTTCAGCCCTGCTCGACCAACGTCAAACGCTGATCGACAGCATTTCAGCGGTGGTGCCCTTGCGGGAAATCGCCCGCAATGACGGACAGGTTGCACTTTATACAACCGGCGGCGCAATGCTTGTCGATGGCAGCGCCGCGACGTTCGGCTTCAACCCCGTCGGCATGATAACGGCCGAGATGTCCGTTGGAATTGGCAGTCTTTCTGGCCTGACTTTGAATGGCCAGCCTTTGGCGGCCTCAGGGGATCTCAGCCTGGTCGAAGGTGGGTCCTTGGGCGCACATTTTGCGGTGCGAGACGGGTTGGCACCCGCCGCCCAGGAACAACTGGATGCCCTTGCCCGTGACCTGTTGGAACGATTTGCAGATCCTGGCGTGGATCCGACCCTTGCCGTCGGACAGGCCGGGCTTTTCACCGATGGCGGGGGCGATTTTCTTGTCGCAAATGAGGTTGGCCTTGCCCAACGCCTAAGGGTGAATGCCACGGTTGATCCCACCCAGGGTGGCGCACTTTGGCGCTTGCGTGACGGTGTCGGGGCCGCGACCCCGGGGCTGTCGGGCAATGCCAGCATTCTTGTCGCGCTGCAAGGCACGCTTACAGCAGCGCGCACGCCTGCGTCGGGCGGCTTCATGACCGGCGATCGCAGCTTTGCCACACTTCAGGCAGACATGGTGTCGGGCATGGTTTCAAACCGCCTTACAGCCGAATCCGAGGCCAGCTACGCCAGTGCCCGTACCGAGGCCCTTACCCAAATGGAACTGGCCGAGGGCGTGGATACAGACCAAGAAATGCAATCCCTGCTGTTGGTCGAACAGGCTTATACGGCGAATGCCAAGGTGATCCAGACGATTGGCCAAATGATCGACACGTTATTGGGAATGTAAGCCATGCCTATGATAAGTTTCGGTGATTTGGCGCAATCGCAAGCCATGCGGTACCACACCGCCAAAGCAAAATCTGACCTGACGCGCCTGTCGCAGGAGCTTGCCGAAGGCAAGGTCTCAGACACCCCACGCCATCTTTCTGGCGATCTGGGTCCGCTTCTTGCCATCGACAGCAGCATCGCCCGATTGAACGGCTATGGGGCTGTTACGCGCGAGTTGGCTCTTTTTTCTGAAGCGCAGCAAATTGGCCTGAGGACAATTTCAGATGTTGCGCTTGAAGCGGCGAACAGCCTTGTCTTTGCATCTGGGACATCGTCCATGGCCCATGTCGACACCGCTGTATCGGCCGCGCATTCAGCGTTTCGTTCTGTGGTTTCAACCTTGAACACCCGATTTGGCGACCGCAGCCTTTTTGCCGGATTGGACACCAATGGGCAGGCGATGGCGTCGGCCGAGGATATCATGGCCGCGCTGGAAACAACAATTTCAACGGCAGGGGCAACCAGCGCTTCTTCCGTCGAAGCCGCGATCGACGCCTGGTTTGCAGCACCGGGCGGGTATGATGGCACCGCCTATCTTGGGGCGCAGGCTTTGGGCGCAGTGCCAGTTGCCGCAGATGAAAGCGTGGCACTTGATGTCACAGCAAATGACCAGGCGCTGCGCCAAACACTGAAGGGTCTTGCGATGGCAGCCTTGGTTGATCGCGGCATCTTCGCGGGCCAGCATGATGTGCGGCAAAGCCTGGCCCAACGCGCAGGAGAGGTGCTGTTGGCCGGAGAAACCGACCGGGCCTATCTTGCCGCGCGATTGGGCGGCCTGCAGGCCCAGATTGATCGCGCCCAGACCCGCAATGAAAGCGAGTCTGCCGCGCTGGAAATCGCGCGGACGGGCATGATTGAAATTGATCCCTATGAAACTGCAACCCAGCTTCAAGACGCTGAGACGCAACTCCAGCTGATCTATACCATCACTGCGCGAATTTCGCGCCTTAGCCTTGCGGATTATCTCTGATGTTCAAGTTTGCATTCTTGGCCTTGTGCCTTTTTCCGGCCCTCGCGAATGCGGGGCCAATTCGCATCAAGGATTTGGTTGAATTTGACGGCGTTCGGGGGAACGATCTTGTGGGCTATGGCCTTGTCGTGGGGTTGAATGGCACGGGCGATGGCATCCGAAACGCGCCCTTCACAGAGGAAATCATGTCTAACCTGCTGGAGAGACTGGGCGTCAATGTTGCGGGGGAACAATACCGGCCCAAGAACGTCGCAGCGGTATTTGTAACCGCAAACCTTCCGCCATTTGCGCGTTCAGGGGGGCGGGTCGATGTCACGGTTTCAGCCATCGGTGATGCCAAAAGCCTTCTTGGCGGCACGCTGGTCATGACGCCATTGAATGGTGCAGATGGTCAGATTTACGCGGTTGCCCAAGGCACAATAATTGCCGGAGGTCTCGCCGCGGAAGGCGATGGTGCGCGGGTCGTTCAAGGGGTGCCGACGGCTGGCACGATCCCCTCGGGCGCCTATGTCGAACGCGAAGTGGAATTTGATTTTACCAAGCTGGAAGAACTTCGCCTTGCCCTGCGCGCACCTGATTTTACCACAGCAGCCCGGATTGAAAGTGCCATAAACGCTGATCTTGGGCGCGGGTCCGCCCGCATGATGGACGCGGGAACCGTAATGTTGAACGTGCGATCCATCGGCAAGGGTTCTCCGGCACATGTTCTGAGCCGGGTCGAAAACATCCGCGTTGAACCTGAAACCAAGGCACGGGTTGTCGTGGATCAGCGGTCTGGAACCATTGTGATGGGTGAGGATGTACGGATCAGCAGGGTCGCAGTCGCCCAAGGCAATCTGACGCTGCGGGTTGAGGAAGCGCCGACGGTGGTTCAACCCAATCCTTTTTCTGAAGGACAATCGATTGTCGTTCCCAACACGTCTGCCAGCATAACCACCGCGCCGGGCACCGGTCTTGCCGAAGTTACGGGTGGCACGAGCCTGTCGGAAGTGGTTGCGGGCTTGAACGCACTTGGCGTGGCTCCTTACGACATGATCGACATTCTCAAAAGCATCAACGCTGCAGGAGCGCTGCATGCAGAGTTTCTTGTGAATTGAATGTGTTGTTGGTTCTTTTGCCGCAGATCAGCACAGCAAGAATAAAGGGCGCCGATCCGAATCGTGTGGCTAAGACCGGGCCAAGCAGTGCTGCGCAAAAGGGGCAGTGGGTTCGTGAAACCATTGCCCCTTCTGAACCGTGCCCGATGGTCGACCGACAACTCAGAGTCGGTCAGAAGTAGCTCCTGACAAGTGCCCCGGAAATAAGTGTCCAGCCGTCTGCGACAACGAAAAAGGCAAGCTTGAACGGCAAAGCAACCGCGGCTGGTGGCACCATCATCATCCCCATGGACATCAGCACTGCCGCCACGACCAGATCGATGATGAGAAATGGCAGGAAAACCAGAAAGCCGATTTCAAAGGCGCGTTGAATTTCGGACAAGATAAAGGAAGGCACAATCATCGAAAGCGGCGCCTCTCCAATGGGAACCGCCGCGTCAGGCCGAAGGGCTTGCAAGGCAGCAAAGGTCTCGGGATCAAGCCGTGCGGACATGAAGGTTCGAAATGGTGCAAGGATCAGAGGAATCGCCTCTTGAACCTCAATTTCACCTGCCGATAGCGGCGCAATCCCTTTTGCCCAAGCCTCGGTCAGGACTGGATCCATAACGAACCATGTCAGAAACAATGCCAGACTTATGATAAGCATATTGGGCGGCGACTGCTGCAAGCCGATCGCCTGGCGCAAGATGGACAGCACAGTCACAATGAAGGGAAAGCAGGTGACCATGACGGCAAGCCCGGGCACGATCGAAAGCACCGTGACAAGCAGTAAAAGCTGAACAGACCGGGTTGCCAATGACGCCCCATCGCCAAAATCGATGGAGATATCCTGCGCCAAGGCGGGTGTGGCAAGGTTCAAGATCATGGCCACCATGAAGATGGCAGCCCAGGAAAATCGGGTCACAGCCCACCCCGCAAATTCGCAACCTCTGTCAGTCGCACGGCCAATTGGCCGGCGGCGTCGCCCTCCATTTCCTGCAACTCTCCACGCGCAATCAGCCGATCACCTACGTAAAGTTCCACAGGGTCGTCCACGCGGCGATCCAGCGGAAGGATGGCATCCCGGCCCAACCGCAAAAGGTCGCGCACCAAGGGGCGTGCCTTGCCAACGGAAATGGTCACCTCGATGGGCACCTGGGCAAAGGGATTGGTTTCAGTGGATGGGTCGTCCATGTCAGGCCTCTTTGTGGGAAATGTCAAAGAAACTGCGGACAGTCGCCGCAATTTCTGCTGTTACGCGATCCAGATCGACGACAGTTTCTGCCGCACCAAAGCGCAGATAAACCTGCCCTTCGCTCAATGTAGGTTCTTCCTCAATAACCACAGGCAAGCCGGTCGCCTCAGTGACAAGGGGTTCGACCGCGGCGCGCACAACCGGGTTCAAGACCAGCGTGACAGGCGCATCTGCCATGTTTTCAGCCATGGGCATCAGCGTATCAAGAACCATGCTTCCCAAGGACTCACGCGCAATCAGGGGCAGCACCTTGCCTGTCATCTGCTCGATCAGCGGTTCCAAAGCGCGCAGAATATGGCTGCGGGCCTCTTGGTAGGTAAAGGAAAGCGCCTGAAGATTGCGGGCCAGATCTGCGCGGATTCGGGATTGATCGCCGCTTTGTGCCGAAGTTGCATCTTCCCATCCGGCCGAATAGCCCGAGTCATAAGAGGCAAGCTTTGCCTCTTCCAGCAATGATGTGTCGAGTATCACCGTATCAGGTGCGACCGCACCTTCTTCGCTTTCAAATATCTCAAGTCTGACGACCATCAGGCGCGCTCCTCATCTTGCTCCATCCAGCCACGCAAGATCTCGACCGATTCCGCTTGCCGTTCTTCGATAAGACGCCGCAGGCGCGAAGCAGGATCCATCGGCAAGTCTTCTCCTGAGATCGTGGCCATCGAGAAATCGGGTCCGTCTTCGATTTCACCGGTCAAGACTTCGGCGCCGTTTTCAAATCCGAAGCCATCGGCCATGTTCAGACCCGGAAGCCCCCCTGCCGTGCCAGGAAGCGCAAGCGGACCCCCATCGGCCACCTGACGCGTCTGGCGCGATTGCGATGTTAGAACCGGCCGGATCACAAACAGCCCAAGCACCAAGGCGACAAGCGCCAGAACGATAATTTGAATGACAGCCATCAGATCAATTGGCGCCATCCCGGCGAAAAGACCTGCCTCCATCAGTTCACCCACCAAAGGATCGGGCTGAAACGCCAGAGATTTGATGGTCAACACATCGCCGCGCGCCTCGTCTATGCCAACTGCCGATGCGACGAGTTCTCGCAACACAGCAAGTTCCTCATCACTGCGCGGTTCAATTGTCTGGGTGCCATCTGCGGCGGTTACGCTCAGCCCATCGACGAGAACGGCCAGAGAAATTCGCTTCAGTGCCCCTGGCGTACGCAAGACTTCGCGCTGGGTCTCTGACACTTCGTAATTGACCCGTTCGCGGTTCTCACTGTTTTCGCTCTTGCCATTGGCACCGGCCCCGGCATCGCCCTCGGGCAGGTTGGAGGCGACGGTCACATCGCCGCCAGGTTGGGTCGCCGTTCCACTGCGGCTTTCGGTTTCCTGCGAGATGGCAACACGGCCTTGCGGGTCAAAGGTGCGTTCAGTGATTGCCTCACGCTCTGTCACCACCTCGACAGCCACCTCGACCACCGCCTTGCCCGGGCCGACCCGTGCTTCAAGTAGCCGCTCCACGTTCCTGCGAAGTTCAGCCGCACGCAATTCGCCCGCGGCATCGGGCCGCAGACTGTCATCCTCACCCGGCAGAAGGCCGGCAACGGCATCGGTCACGGCGACATCTTGCGGCACCATGCCGGGGAGGGCCGCCGCCACCAGATGGCGCAGGGCCCGGGCCTGCTCGGCCGGCAAACCACCGGCCACGGTCGAAACGGTGACCGAGGCCTTTGCGGGCTGATCGCCTTTGAAGGGTTTCGACGGGGCCTGCGCGATATGCACGCGCGCGCCCCTGATGAGGGGGTTCGCCAGAATCGTTCGGGCAATTTCGCCTTCCTTGGCGCGCCAGTAAGCGGCATCGAACATCTGCGACGTGGTGCCAAAGCCTGAAAGCCCATCCAAAAGCTCGTACCCAACGCCTGAATTAGCAGGCAATCCTTGCGCCGCGAGAACCATGCGCAAACTGTCGCGGCGGGAGCTGTCGACATAAATCGAATCTCCGCGGACTTCGAAGATGACGCCATCTTGCTCCAGCGCGGCCACGACATCGCCTGCAGCTGCCCCCTGCAATCCCGCATACAAGAGCGACATTCCCGGCGTTCCTGCCACCCGCGCCAAGCCAAGGATCGCCAGAAAGACTGCAAGCGTAGCCCCGGCAATGATTGCGCGTTTTTTCGCGTCAAGCGCCTGCCAGAGGGTCATCAGGTTTTGCACAGAGCACCTTCCTTTGCGGACTTCTGTCCTGCCCCCAGCTTTGAAGGATGCCTCTTAACAATCGGTTAGTGTCATTCGATCTATTTTTGCCTTCACGAACGATTCTTTCGAAGCGGAGCATTCCCTTGGCCGAAGCCGAAGAACCACAAGATGCGGCACCTCAGAAAAAGTCTAAAAAGCCGCTCATCATTGGGCTGGTTCTGGCACTTTTGCTGGGTGGCGGCGGCTTTTACGCCACATGGTCGGGGCTGATTCTCGGCGGGTCAGCCGACGAACATGCCAGCCCTGAAGGTGAGGTTGGCGAATTGCCCGACATTGCCTTTGTGCCGGTTGATCCGCTGGTCATCTCTTTGGGAAGCGGCGGCAATGTGCGCCACCTGCGCTTTACGACCCAGATCGAGGTTGGGGCCGCCCATGCAGCCGAGGTGCAAATGCTTTTGCCGCGCATTGTCGATGTTCTGAACGGCTACATGCGCGCAGTCGAAGTGGCGCAACTGGAAGACCCCGCGGCCTTGGTGCGAATACGCGCGCATCTGCTGCGCCGCATCCAGATCGTCACGGGCGAGGGGCGCGTGCGTGACCTGTTGGTCACCGAGTTTGTGCTGAATTAAGGAAGGGTGGACATGACACTGATTGCAGACGTGTTGATGGCCGCGGGCGCTTTTGGTGCAGCGGTTTATTGCTATGTCCTTGCCGGCAGGCTGAAAAAATTCACCACACTGGAAACCGGAATGGGCGGGGCGATTGCTGTCTTGTCCGCACAGGTCGATGATATGACGCGGGCGCTGGAACAGGCCAGAGGTGCGGCCAATGGCTCCGCCTCTAGCCTTGAGACACTGACAGCGCGCGCAGAAACGGTTGCCGCCCGTTTGGAACTGCTGGTTGCAGCAATGCACGACTTGCCAGAACCCGCCCTCAACGCAGCGGCAGAGCCGCCCTTCGATGAGCGCAAGCTGCGTTTTGTCCGCCGCAGGGCGGCACGCAACGATCTGGAGGCGGCAGAATGAAACGCACCGGACGTGGGGCTTTGGTGGTTTTGGCGCTGTTTCTCGCCTCATCCGGCGCGCTTCGGATCGGGGGGCTGGCAGGGCAAGCATTGGCCAATGCCAAGGCAGATTCGGCCGAGGTTCCGCCACCTACACCGCAGGACTGCCCGCCAACACCGCCTGCGCTCTTGCAGGCATTGAATGACCGCGAAGAGCAATTGCGCGTGCAGCAAGCCGCAATTGAAGATCGGATGGCGGCACTTGCACTTGCGGATGCAGCGATCACGCGCCGGATGGAAGAACTGAGCGATGCTGAAACCAGCTTGAAGGACGTTCTCGCCTTGGCGGATGGCGCGGCAGAACAAGATCTTGCCCGGCTGACATCGGTTTACGAGGCGATGAAACCAGCGGATGCAGCAGCGCTTTTTGGTGCGATGGCCCCTGAATTCGCGGCCGGTTTTCTTGGCCGGATGCAGCCAGCTTCCGCGGCAGCGGTCATGGCGGGCATGGCACCAGACAAGGCCTACGCGATTTCTCTTCTTATTGCGGGGCGCAACGCGTTGGCCCCCAAGGAATAGAACACCTTCTTAACCGCCAACTGGCAAGCTCTTCGCAAATGCAAAGGAAATCGGAACATGTTCGGCATAATCGGTATCGTCGTCATCCTTGTGATGGTGTTTGGCGGCTATACGATTCATGGCGGCAAAATGGGCCCGATTCTTGAGGCGCTTCCGTTCGAAATGATCATGATCGGTGGTGCTGCTGTTGGGGCGTTTCTGGTCTCCAACGACATTGCTTCGGTCAAACACACGCTCAAGGACATGGGCAAAGTGTTCAAGGGCGTTGCCTGGAAGCAGGCAGACTATCGTGATTTGCTTTGCCTTTTGTTCGAGCTCATCCGACTGGCGCGCGCCAACCCGATCGGGCTTGAAGAGCACATCGAAAACCCACACGGATCGTCGATTTTCTCCAAGTATCCGAAAATTCAACATAATCATGACGCGGTGGAACTGATTTGCGACACCCTGCGCGCAGCATCGATGAATTATGATGACCCGCACCAAGTGGAAGAGGTCGTCGACAAGCGGCTTGAGGCCACCTTGACCCACGCCATGCATTCGTCACATGCCTTGCAATCGATGGCTGACGCCCTGCCCGCTCTTGGCATCGTGGCTGCCGTTTTGGGCGTCATCAAGACCATGGGATCCCTCGATCAGCCCCCTGAAATTCTGGGGCAGATGATCGGCTCAGCGCTTGTCGGAACGTTTCTTGGGGTTTTCTTGGCCTATGGGATCATGGGTCCCTTTGCCAGCCGCGTAAAAGGGGTTGTCGAAGAAGACGCGCATTTTTATCAACTGATCCGCGAAGTCCTGATCGCCAATCTTCATCGCCATCCGCCAAACATCTGCATCGAAGTTGGTCGCCAGAATACCCCTCACCATGTTCGCCCGACCTTCACCGATCTGGAAGAGGCCCTGCGCGGCCTGAAACAGGAGGCGGCATGATCCGCCCTTGGCTTGTCATTCTTTTCCTTGTTCTGGGCGGTCCGGCCTTGGCTGGCGCCGTTCGGGTGACATCGGGCGAACATGACGGTTTCACGCGCCTGGTGTTTGAGTATGGCAAACCTGTCGACTGGTCGCTTGGCCGCAATGCGGATGGCTACCAACTGCGTCTTTCAAGCGAAGTGCCCAGCTACGACTTGACAGCGGCATTCAAATTGATCGGGAAGTCCCGGCTGGCTGCGATCTGGGCAGCACCTGACACCGGGGACATAAGCATCGGTCTTGCCTGCGCGTGCCATGCGATTCCTTTCGAATTTCGGCCTGGCATCGTGGTGATCGATTTGAAAGACGGCCCCCCCCCGGCCGGGTCGGCGTTTGAAACGGCTCTGGATGGGACATTGGTTGCGCCCATCATCCAATCACCAACCGCGCGGCCGCGCGCAAGACCCGCAGTCGATGGGAAAATTTCAACCGAATCGGACGCGGGCGCCTATGACTGGACCGAAGCAGCTTACGAAACGCTCCGCCCAACAGCCATGCAGGATGAACCGGGCACCGAGGCAAAGCCAACTGCGGCAAGCATATTGCTGCCACCCGACCCTGGGCTTCAGCCGCTGCGCGACGATATATTGCAGCAAATGGCGCGAGGTGCTTCGCAAGGTGTGGTTGAAATGACCTCCCCCAGTCCGCGTGGCGACGGTCGGACGCAAGACGCCTTCCCCTCAGCACAAATCAGGATCGGCCATGCCCCAACGTCCGTCACCCGATCTGTTCGCTCCGTCAATCCGGAACTGGGGGCAGACGGCACGGCTTGCATCGCACAGACGGCTTTGAACATTGCTGAATGGGGCGATGATACGCTGCCCGTCGTCGATCAAATGGCCATTTTGCGCAATAACCTAAGCGGCGAGTTCGACAAACCTGACCCGATCGCAGTACAGCAGGCCGCAAAATTCCATCTCTTTCTTGGGTTCGGTGCCGAAGCCAGACAGTTGATGTCGGCCTTCAATTTGCAAGACAAAGAGACAGAGATCTGGCGTGCAATCAGCCATATCATTGACGATCAATCAGATCCTGAAGGGATTTTTCGCGGCCAAACCGCTTGCGGTGGCCCGGCGGCCCTTTGGTCCGCGCTTGCAGATGATAGCCTTGCGGAAGGAAAGCCAATCGACACCGGCGCAATTCGTTTGGCGTTTTCGGCCCTGCCCGTCCATTTGCGCAGGCTTCTCGGCCCAGGGCTGACAGAAAAATTTCTTGCAATCGGCGATGAAGATACCGCGCGTGCTTTAAGCGCTGCCATCACTCGTGCGCCGGGGGATGCCGGTGACAAGGTCAGCCTGATCGAGGCCGGGATAGACCTGCATGCCGGAAATGCAGAAAAATCTGAACGTATTGCCGAAAAAGTTCTAAGCGACCCGGGCCCTGACCAACCCGAAGCCCTGATCGCCTTGACCAAGGCACGCATTGCCCAAAAACTGCCTGTCACCGCAGAAGTGGCGCTGGCACTGCAAGCGCATCTTTCTGACCATCTGGGTACCAGCCTGGAAAAGCCTCTAAACGAGGCACTGATACTAGCGCAGGCCGCGTCAGGGAATTTTGAAGCCGCCTTCAGCGGGCTGCAGTCTTTTTCCGAACCTGAACCAGAGGTCTGGTCGCTTTTGGTCCACCTTGCACCCGACGCGGCTTTCCTTGCCTTGGCGGTCCCAGATCCTGCCATAGCGCTCCCCAATATTCCGGACGAAACGGCGACAGAAATTGCCCGCCGACTTGCCGGTTTTGGCCTTGGCGCTCCAGCCAGTGCATGGCTCGCGACAGTCGAAAGCCCCGACCCTCTTTTGCTGGCCCAAACAGCGTTGAAAAACGGCGATGGTCGCGCTGCATTGCGCCCACTCGCCCTTTCAGAGGGGGAGCTTGCTCAGGAACTAAAGTTGCAAGCCCTTGCACTGATTGGCGAAAACGTCCAGCAGGCAGAGCTGTTGAAGGAAGCGGGCGATCTTGTGGCCGCATCCGCGGCATTGGCGCGCGCGGGCGAATGGGCAGAACTGGCAGAAACCGGGGATGAACCTTGGAAATCTGTTGCAACCAGATTGTCGCAAACCGCGCCCCCTGCGCAGGAAGCCCCTGCATCACCCTACGGTCCTTTGGCACGGGGACATGACCTTGCCCAGGCAGGAGAAGCGACGCGCACGGCAATCAGCCTTTTGTTGAAGGCAACCCCAACGCCGACAGCGCAAGCAACATCAGACATAATCACAGCCCCCTAAGCCCCGGTAACCTTTTGGAAAGCAGCGCAATTTAGGCTTGCACAAGACAGGCAGAGAATCTGCCGTTTACGGGAAGAACTCCATGAAGCCCGAGATCGCGCTTGGTTTTATATTGCTTCAAGGCACGCGAGCCTTTGCTTACGATGCGGCCAGTCAATGCGATACCGCCGCGATCATGGCGGCCCAGATGCACGGCGTACCAACCCAGGTTATGCTTGCGGTAACGCGGGTTGAGACCGGGCGTGACACGAACGGTCAGGTGCAACCCTGGCCTTGGGCGGTCAATCATGCGGGCGACGGACATTGGTTTGAAACCCGAGAAGACGCGCAAGACTTTGCGCTTGGCGTTGCGCGATCCGGTGACCCAAATCTTGATATCGGATGTTTTCAGTTGAACCTGCGCTGGCATGGCGCAAACTTCGGCTCTTTGGAAGAGATGTTCGACCCAGAGAGCAATGCCGACTATGCTGCACGTTTCCTTGTCGAAAACTATCAGCGCAAAGGCAACTGGGTTGATGCCGTTGCGGCGTATCATTCATCAACGGCCACCAACGCAAAGGACTATGTGGCGCGGGTAGAAATCGTCTTGATCCAGCTTGGCGAAGAAGGCCAATCCGGTTTTGCCGAACCCGCAAGACCCGAGCAGGCGCGCCCCAAGAACCGCTTTCCGCTTCTCCAAGCGGGGGCAAGCGGTGCGCTGGCCTCCTTGGTGCCGCAACACAGTTCTGGCATACCGTTATTTTCGGCGGCCCCGTGAATGCAGAACCTCGCCGCACCCGACTTGAGCCGCATTTTTCAGCCGACCATCCTGCTGGCTTTAGCCTTGATGACCGTCATTGGCATGATGGTTCTGCCCGTTCCCGCCTTTGTGCTGGACATAGGTTTGGCATTGTCTTTTGCCCTAGCAATTTTGATGCTCACGGTGGCCCTTTTCATCGAACGGCCACTCGATTTTTCTGCATTTCCGACAATCCTTCTTGCCAGCCTGATGCTGCGGTTATCCCTCAATGTGTCGTCAACAAAGCTCATCATCGGCCAAGGCCACACCGGAACCGGTGCAGCTGGACATGTGATTGAGGGGTTTGCCCATTTCATCATGGGCGGCAATCTTCTTCTGGGTGTCGTGATTTTTTGCGTCCTGTTGATCGTCAATTTCGTCGTGATAACCAAAGGTGCGGGCCGAATGGCCGAAGTCGGCGCGCGGTTTGCTTTGGACGGAATGCCCGGCAAACAATTGGCGATCGATGCCGACATGTCGGCCGGCGCGATCACCCATGCCGAGGCCAAAGCCCGACGCGAGCGGGAATTGGCGGAAACCAACTTTTTTGGCTCGCTGGATGGGGCGTCGAAATTTGTTAAAGGCGACGCCGTCGCAGGCTTGCTTATAACAGGATTGAATATCGTCATGGGCCTTGTGATGGGCGTCGTCATTCACGACATGCCTTTTTCAAAAGCTTTCGAAACCTATTCTATCCTGACGGTTGGCGACGGGCTGGTTGCACAGATTCCCGCAGTTGTGATTTCCGTCGCTGCTGCATTGCTGCTGTCTCGGGGCGGGGCGGCGGGATCTGCGGACGTTTCGTTCTTTGCACAGCTTGGCCGCTATCCGGGGGCACTGGGCACCGTGGCGGTGCTGATGGCCCTGTTTGCAATTGTTCCCGGAATGCCCTTCATCCCCTTCATTCTGGGGGCCGCCGCTCTGGCCTTTGCAGCCTGGCGGGCACGCACCCCGCCAGCTGCTGCCGCACCCGAGACAAAAGAAGATATCACAGCTGCCCAGACAAAACCGCTGGGTGATTTGCTGGACTTCGACGAAATCCATATCGAGTTTGCGACCAATCTTGTCGCGATGGCGCTTGATCCCGCAACCGGACTCGAGGCGCGGATTGCAAACATGCGAAACCATGTCGCCACAGCTTATGGCCTGATATTGCCCGAGATCCGCCTTACAGATGAGGTCAGCCTGACACCCGGCACCTATCGTATCCGCCTGCAGGGCGTAGAGCGGGTCCGTGACAAGCTGCTGCCGGATCGGGTGCTTGTATTGCTGTCCGACGACATTTCTGCGCCTGACGGGATGGATGTCCGTGAACCGGTCTATGGCGCGCCCGCACGCTGGATAAGGCCAGATGACCAGGAAGAGGCTGCGCTTCTTGGCCTTACCGTGGTTTCACCGCCAGAGGTTCTGGCGACACATCTGCTTGAAGTGATCCGCGCCAATCTTGCGCGGCTGCTTTCGTTGCGCGGTTTGCGCCGCTTGCTGGACGAGTTCGTTACCCTGACAGACCCTCAACGTGCGGAGGCGAACAAACGTCTCTTGGACGAACTGATCCCGGATAAGGTGCCGTTTGACTTGCTTCTGCAGATCCTGCGGCTGCTGCTGGAAGAACGCGTCTCGATCAGAAACCTCCCGCTCATTCTGGAGGCCGCCGCAGAGGCAAGGGGCCTCGGCCAACCCGAAGCAATTTGTGAACATGTGCGACAGAGATTGGGGTTTCAACTGGTTGCGGATCTCAAACGCGATGACGGAACCATCCCGCTGATCCAGCTGGCCCCCGAATGGGAGACCATATTTCTGCAATACCAGATTGATGGTGACCGCGGCGGCCACAGCATAGCCCTGCCTCCAGATCAATTTGGACGTCTTGCCAATGGGCTGGCAGAGCGGTTCAATCGTGCAGGCGAAGCAGGAACAACGGCAGCTCTGGTAACCTCCACCCAGCGGCGACGCTTTTTGAAAACCGTGCTCGTCGCAAAGGGTCTTACAGCTCCAGTCTTGTCCTATGAAGAAATCGGGGTTGAGGCGCGCCCCGCAATGGTGGGGGTAGTGCCGCCATGACCCTGAATTTTGCGGGGCTTCTTGACTTGATAGGTCTTGGTCAGGATTTTGCAGTCGCGGCGTTGTTTGTGTTCCTCCGCATCGGTGCGGCCATGGCACTCATCCCCGCCTTTGGCGAAAACTCGGTTCCACAAAGGCTACGCCTTTTCATAGCGTTGGCCTTCACAGCGGTGGTAGCCCCCGCCGCAATGCCATTGATGCCAAAAGATCCCGGCCTGATGGCCACCGCGGTCGAAATTGTTGCCGGTCTCGCATTGGGCGCCGCCTTCCGCTTGTTCATCCTTGCCTTGCAAACGGCAGGCGCGATGATCGCGCAGGCAACTTCGCTGTCGCAAATCACAGCAGGTGCTCCACCCGAACCGCAGCCCGCCGTTGGCCATCTGCTGACAGCCGCCGGCCTTGCACTGGCCGTGATGGCAGGGCTGCACGTCAAAGTGGCTGCGGTGCTGATCTTGTCTTACAGCATCCTGCCTGCAGGTGCCTTTCCAAACGCTTCTGACATCACGGAATGGGGGGTTTGGCAGATCGCTCAGGCTTTTTCTCTGGCTTTCTCGCTTGCGGCACCCTTCACGATTGCCGCGTTGATGTACAACCTTGCGCTTGGCGGCATCAACCGGGCGATGCCAGCCTTGATGGTTTCCTTTATCGGTGCCCCAGCCCTGTCGGCAGCGGGCTTGGTCCTTTTGGCGCTGCTTTCGCCTTTACTTCTGGGCGTCTGGACAGGCGCGCTTGCAGGCTTTCTTGACAGTCCGTTTGAGGTCCAGAATTGAGCGAAGAGGACAGCGACGACAAGAGCTTTGAGCCAACGCAACGTCGGCTGGACGAGGCACGCAAGCGTGGCGAAATCGCGCGGTCAGCTGATGTTACCGCTGCGGCCGGGTTCGCGGGATTGTTATTGGCAGCACTTGTGGCAGGCAAGGCGGTCTTACTTGACACAGGGGCGATCGGCCTTTCCGTGCTTGGACAGGCAGATCGACTTTCGGGGCAGGTGAGCTCGGGGGGGCGCGCGGCCATCGGACCAGTACTTTCGGGTCTGGGATTTGCCATCGCTCCGGTCTTTGCCTTGCCGATTGTCGCGGTTATTCTGGCATTGGTGGCCCAGCGCGCCATCATCTTTGCCCCGGAAAAACTGGCACCACGCCTTTCGAGGGTGTCACTTATTGCGAATGCAAAACAGAAGTTCGGGATCGACGGTCTTTTCACCTTTGCCAAGACCGCGACGAAAATGGTTGCCATCGGCGGTATCTTTACGCTGCACCTTGCCAACCGTGCCGAAGAAATTGCGGGGAGCCTTTATTTATCACCGTCGGCCAGCATTTCACTGATGTTTCGCATAATGCTCGAATTCATGGCGCTCATTCTGGTCTTGGCAGCAATCTTCGGCGCAGCTGATTACTTTTGGCAGTATTTTCAACACTTAAAACGAAACCGCATGTCTCGCAAAGAGATGATGGACGAGGTGAAAGACAGCGAAGGTGACCCTCAGGCCAAGGGTGCGCGCAGACAGAAGGGGCAGGAAATTGCCCTGAATCGGATGCTGCGCGATGTCGCCAATGCCGATGTGATTATCGTTAACCCAACCCACTATGCGGTTGCCCTGCGTTGGAAGCGCGGAGACCGGAATGCCCCGATCTGCCTGGCCAAAGGCGTGGACGAACTCGCGGCGCGCATCCGCGAAAAAGCTGCGGTTGCGGGCATACCTATTCACTCGGACCCTCCGACAGCACGCGCGATCTTTGCATCGGTCGAAGTTGGTCAACCCATCCGGCCAGAGCATTACAAAACCGTTGCCGCCGCAATCCGTTTTGCCGAGGCCCTGAAGACGCGTCAGAAAGCCAGACAATGACGCCGGAAGATACCGCTAAACTCAGCACCCTAGCGGGCCTGCTCCTAGATCACAGGCTCGCTCAGTTGCGCAAAACAGCAGAGACCAAAGCAAAAACTGAAGCCGCGCTTGCATCGCTGGCCAGGCCCTTTGACGACAGAGGCGATCTTGCCGGCGCGTCGGGGGCCATAGCTGCCCTTGCCTATCAACGCTGGGCCGATGCGAGACGGGCTGAAATAAACGTGGCTTTGGCGCGTCAAACGCAACAGTGGCTGGACGCCCGCGATGCAGCCAAGAGCGCCTTTGGCAAGACAGAGGCCTTGCATGCCCTTGCAGACAGATTGACCGGATTGCAAAAGCGCTGATCAGCTGTCTTGGCGGGCGATATCGCTGATTAGAACATCCTTCACCGACGCGCCCATTACGCCGGATGCGGTCTCAAAAAGCGCTTTTCGCAAAAGCACCAGATTGGATCCGTCGGTGAATGATCCTTGAAAACCGCCCGAATTGGCGTGGTCAAAAAGGACTTGCAGAAAGGCATCTCGCAACTTTGGTTCTCGGGCATAGATATCTTGGCTGGTGCCAGGTTCAATCTCAAGGCTCAGCGACAAAATCACCAAAGAGATGACTTTGCCGCCTTGCATGACGGGCACGACAAACTGATTGCTCAGTTTCACATATTCCGGCGGCACTTCGGGTTCGGCCTCGTCGTGCTCTGCCTTTGCCTCGGTGTGGCCATCGGCACCGTCTTCGGCACTCGGCACCTCAGGCGCGGGCCGCAGAATCAGCCCTGCGCCTGCGCCTATGCCCAAGCCGACGAGAGCCAAAAGTGCGGGAAGAAGTTTGCGAAGCATGAGACCTCAGAAAGGCAAGAGAATGTCGGCCACTTGTTGGCCATAGCGCGGTTGCTGAACATCGGTGATTTGCCCCCGACCGCCATAAGAAATCCGAGCGCCGGCAATCTTGTCATAGGTGATTTCATTCTGCCGGCTGATATCGACAGGCCGCACATAGCCCGAGACAACGAGTTCGCGCATTTCGAAATTGACCCGCACTTCCTGTTGCCCTTCGATCCGCAACACCCCATTGGCGAGTTCTTCAACCACGGTTGCAGCAACGCGCAGTGTCAGCTTTTCGTTGCGCGAGACATTGCCGCTGCCTTTGTAGCTGGATGCGCCATTCGTGCTGACGGCATCGGCCATGCTGGCGCCTTCTGGCAGGCTTTCATCAAGCCTTTGAGGTATGCCAAACAAGCTTGGCATACCCATGCTTTCAGTCCCGGCCCGGCTGCGGCCTGACGAATTTGAAATTTCGGCCTTGTCATCAATTTCGATGACGACGGTCAGGATATCACCACGATGGGCTGCCCGCCTGTCGCCAAACAAAGAGCTTCTTTGCGCGGTCCAAAGGGAGGAGCCGTCCGTAGGCGTTTCGGGGGCAACATCCTCGGGCAAAGGAGCCGAATACATCGCGTGATGTTGGTAGCTGCCTTCCAGCTGCGAGAACTCGGGCGCCCGACCAACTTCTTCCAGTCGCCCGCAAGCCGTCACAAAAAGCAAAAGAATTAGAACTGCACGCATCGGACTTCCTTCAAGGAGTTGTATCGGAGCCAACAGAAATGACCCCACCTGGCCGGATACGGCCGACAATTCGGGTCTTGGAGACAAGGTTCAAAACCTCGATCACATCCCCCTCACCGCCACGCGCTAACGCCCGGCCTTCGGTTCGGATGCTCAATCCACCTGTTTCATAAATCAGGGCGACGATCTGGTTTCTCTCGACCGACGCGGCGGGCCCAAGGTTTTCGGCCAGCACTGGCCGCCCAGGGTAAATTGTAACCCGAACCTCTTGCCCCAAGGCCTGAGCAGGATCTGTCAAAGCACCGGGGATATCGGCGGCAACCAGGGTGACCGCTTCGGCGACCAGGGTTTCCTGGGCCCTTATCACCCGCGTTGCAATCAGGCTATCTGCCATGACAGTTGACGGAAAAAGGAAGATCAAGACACGCCACATCAGCGCACCTGCGTGGTGGCAGACAGCATTTGGTCAGCAGCCGTAATCACCTTGGCATTCAGCTCATATCCGCGCTGGGCTTTGATAAGTTCTGTCACCTCCCGCACGGCATCCACAGAGCTTTCTTCAAGGTAACCTTGACGCAAGACCCCAAGACCATCTTGCCCAGGAGCCCCTTCAAGCGGTGGCCCTGACGCCGGACTTTCCAAAAACAGGTTCGAGCCGATCGCCTCCAACCCCTTTTCGTTGGTAAAGCCCACAAGATTGAATTGGCCCAAAAGCTGCGGCGCGACCTGACCGGCGAAATAGGCGTAGACCTCGCCATCGGCGTTGATCGAAATTGATCTCGCATCAGACGGAATCGTAATTCCGGGTGCGACGGGATGGCCATCGGCGGTCACAATCAAGCCATCGCCCGTGCGCTTCAACGCACCATCGCGAGTATAGGCCGACGCCCCAGAGGGCAGAGTAACTTCAAGGTAACCCGAACCCTCAACCGCAATATCCAGATCTCCACCCGAGGCAGAAAGCGTTCCTTGCGCCAAAACAACCGACACAGATGACGGCCTCACCCCCAGCCCTAACTGCACCCCGGTCGGCAGCATGGTGCCATCTTGCGCCGATATGGTGCCGGGCCGTGAGAATTGCTGATAATGCAGATCCGCGAAATCAGCGCGGCGAGCGTTATAGCCCGTGGTCGACATGTTGGCGAGGTTGTTGGAGACAACATCGACCCGCATTTGCTGCGCGCTCATCCCCGTTGCGGCGATTTGCAGGGCTTTCATCTATCATCTCCCCAGCGTCTGGATGACGCCGCGCATTCGGCTGTCTTCGGCATCCATGAATTTCTGGCCCATTTCATAGGCCCGCTGCACTTCGATCATGCGGGCAATCTCGGAAACGGGCTCAACATTGCTGGTTTCCAAGAAACCCTGAAGGATTGTCACATCATCCAAAGGCTGGATTTCGGCCGCAGTGAAGACCGTCCCGGTTTGATGTTGCAAAGCCAAAGGATCAACCGGCCCCCAAGCCCCAATGCGTGCGACCGGCTGACCATCCGCCGACAAGGTTCCATCTTCGGAAACGGCAATCTTTTGCGCCGTCGGGGGGATAAAGACCGGCGCCCCACCTTGATCGAGCAAGCGATTGCCGTCGGGCGTGACAAGCTCCCCCTCAGCGGAGGGTGTAAACGCGCCGGCACGGGTCAGCGCTTGGCCATTTGCCGTTTCGATAAGGAAGAAGCCTTCCCCTTGAAGGGCGAGATCGAACGTACCGCCGGTTTGGTCGAGCCCCGCCTGCGACAGGTCTATCAAGCGCGTATTGCCCCGTGCCATTGACAGCGAAGGGCTATCTTCCATTCGGGTAACATGTTCTGAGAAAATCACCCCTTCTCGCCGAAAGCCGTTGGTCGAAAGGTTGGCAATATTATTCGCCACAACCTGCATTTCGCGCATCAAACCGCTTTGGCGCGTAAGGGCGGTATATCCTGCAGCGTCCATGGTCAGCCTCCAGCAATCATGGGGACCACGCGGTCAGTGAAGAACGACACCAGCGTCGCGGTCATGAAGCTCATCGAAACCCAGAAGACCGCGATGATAAGCCCTGCCTTCGGAACAAAGGTCAGCGTCGCCTCTTGGATCGAGGTCAAAGCCTGAAAAAGGCCCACGATCACCCCGACAAACAGCGCGACGGCCAAAAGCGGCGCAGAAATCAGAACCGAGGCCCAAAGCCCCTGCCTAAGAACGTCAAACAAAGCGTCTTCGGTCATATCGGCATCCTCAGGATTTCCTGATAAGCCTCGACGACCTTGTCGCGGACGGTGGCCACGGTTTCGACAGCCAACTGGCTTGAGGCAAGCGCCTGAACCAAGGCATGAGGATCCGCGCCGCCCGTCATCGCGGCGCGGGCCGTCTGCTCTCCTTGCACCAAAGTTTCCGCAAAACTGCCCGCCAGCGAGGCAAGCCCGGCTTCCGCAGCACCTGCTTTGGGCGCGGCGGCGTTGCGGGCTTGCGCGTAGCTTTGCGCAGCAAGCGAGGTTCTGACATCCATTTCTCAGCCCTCCTATCGGCGCAAAAGATCGAACAGGCTTTGCGTCATTTGCCGCGCCTGATCGAACATTTTGAGGTTCGCCTCATAGCTGCGCTGCGCTTCGCGCGCGTCAGCAATTTCAATCACCAGATCGACGTTCGATCCATCATAGTGACCGGTTTCATCCGCCAGCGGGTGGCCGGGGTCATAGACACGCAGAAGTTCGCTGCGATCCAACTTCACTGGGCCGGTCTTCACCTGCCCCGTTTTCATTTCCTCTTGAAAGGAAATGATTTTTCGGTGGTATCCGGGCGTGTCAGCGTTCGCGATGTTTTCGGATACATGCCGCAGGCGCATCGCCTGTGCTTCCATGCCCGATGCGGCGAAGGTCAAGGATTTGAGAAGATCGCTCATCCAATCACCTATTTCCGACCAAGACTTGCGCGGATGATGTCTGACGTGTTGCGATAGATGGCGAGCGCCATTTCGTGATCTTGTCTTACGCCGGCCGCCTTCACCATCTCTTGTTCCAGCGACACCGAATTGCCATTAGGCGCCTCGGCCCCGGGGGATCGGCGCGGCAAGGCCAGCGTTTGCGGCGCCTGCCCTTCCATGTGGCCAGACCGCGTCTGGCGCAGCGCGACAGGCTCCGCATCGCGGTAGGCTTCCGCGAACGGCGGAAGATCCATCGACTTGTAGCCGGGCGTATCGGCTTGGGCGACGTTTTGGGCAATCAACCCCATCCGGGCCCCGGCGTGGGATGCCATGGATTGCGCCATTGCCGTAAGTTGCAGTTTTTCAAACATCGGGGCTTCTCCCCTTTCCTCTTTCACTAAGGCTTAAGAGTGATTCCTTTAAAAAGGGTAAGGAACAAAGAGAGAAAACCATGGCCGATGTTTTTGCCCCGCTTCGCGCACAGATTGACGGCATTCGAGTTGCCGCGCCGGTGGGCCGAATCTCAGAAATCTCGCGCGGGACACTCCGGGTTCAGGGGCTGGAAAAAGTGGCCCGGCAAAGCGATCGGGTCCGTATTGGCACCTTGGGCGGCGAAGTGTTGCAGATATCGGCACAGGATATGATCGTTCTTACCGATGGGGCGGCAGACGGCCTTGCGATCGGCACCCCGGTCGAGCTGGAGGGGCCGGCCGAAATCGCACCGGACGATAGCTGGATCGGCCGAATCGTCGATCCGTATGGTCGGCCCTTGGATGGGGGCACCTTGTTTCGGGGGCCCAAGGCGCGGTCTTTGCGGGCAGAAGCGCCCCCCGCGGCCCAGCGCCGCCGGATGGGCGAACGTCTTTCAACCGGAGTTGCCATTTTTGACACGCTTTTGCCTCTGGTGCGGGGGCAGCGGATCGGGCTTTTTGCAGGCTCTGGTGTGGGAAAATCATCTCTGCTGGCCAAATTCGCGCGCGGGGTGGCTGCCGATGTGGTGGTTATCGCCCTGATTGGCGAGCGGGGGCGCGAATTGCGCGAATTCACGGAAAGGGTCCTTGGGCCGTCCGGCATGGCACGCTCGGTCGTCGTGGCGGCAACTTCAGACCATTCTGCGCTGACGCGGCGGCGGTGTGCTTGGGCCGCGATGGCAGTGGCAGAGCATTTTCGCGATCAGGGTCTTCATGTCTTGTTGTTAGCCGATTCGATTACCCGCTTTGCCGAGGCGCATCGGGAAGTGGCGCTGGCAGCAGGAGAAAGTGCGGCTTTGCGCGGCTTCCCGCCCTCGTTGAACCAGGCGATCATGGGGCTGGCCGAGCGCGCGGGGCCAGGCCCTGAAGGCGTTGGCGATATTACGGCTGTGTTTTCCGTTCTTGTGGCTGGATCAGATATGGATGAACCGGTCGCCGATATTTTGCGTGGCGTTCTGGATGGCCATGTTGTGATGGATCGCAAGATTGCCGAGCGGGGGCGTTTTCCGGCGATCGATCTGCTGCGATCCGTCTCGCGCAGCCTGCCTGAAGCCGCCGGTGATACCGAAAACACCCTGATCGGCGAGGCCAGGCGGCTCTTGGGTGTGTGGGACCGCGCGGAGTTAATGGTTCAGGCCGGGCTCTACGCCAAGGGGTCTGATGCTGCCATCGACACGGCCATCCGCATCTGGCCAGCCTTGGATGCTTTTCTGGCGGAAGATGCGCCTTCGGACGGGGTCGAAGGCAGCTTCCGGCGCCTGGCGGCTGTGCTGACCCAGTAATCCGGAAAGATCGGGCGGCCTTGCGTTGATGCGGCACGGCCCTCTGCGCGACAGGGGGTCCCTACCTTGCCCTTGAAAACGCCACTGCATTTGACATCAGGCTTACCGCGGCGCTGCTGCCAAACTGGTTTCGATAGGCCTCGGCCTCAGACCGTATCAAAAAGCGCCGCAAGAGCTTTTCCATCGATGCGGCATCGGTGAAATCGGCAAGCTGATCGCTGCCAAGTTGCGACTTTGCCTTATCCTTCATCACGGCAAGCTGTTTGTCGATATCAAGCGTGGCGAAGGATGTCGGCAAGCCAAGCGCCTTTTCAAAAACCCGTCGCAGCGGCGTGCTGCCCAGCACCGAATACCATCGGGCATCATTCGAACTGGATGACTTGGCCGCCAGTTCTGCAACCTCGCGTTCGGCGTTCATTGCCAGACGCAGATCATCATTCTGCTCACCGACAGCCACTTCGAATGAACGCGTCTTGTAGGCCGAGATGATTTTCTCTGGAAAATCAGAAAGCTTGTTTCGGGGTGTGCTGAAGTCGCCAAAACCGAAGGCGGCGGACAGTTTTAGGTATTGTTTATCCGCAAGTTTGCTGGCCAGACCATCAGAATTCAAGCTGCCCCCTTCCAGAACTTTCTGGATGAAGGCCTTGCTGTTGATATCATTTTCAAGACCAAAAGCGCCAAGAGCGACTTTCAAAAGACGGCGATCGGCGACCAGTTCGGCCGCCGTGTCAATCTTGCCGATTTTCTCTCGAAAATATGCCTCATCCCGTTTTATTTCGGGCTGTGCATTCAAAACGGCCTTTTGCACCACCGCGGTACGCTTGAGGAACGTCCACCCGGCGTAACCCGTCAGAGGCAAGGCCGGCGTGAAGGTCATGACCGCCGGGCCGCCAGCAAACGCTCTTCGCGAGGCAAGAGACCTCGTAAGGATTTGAGCGCTTGGTAATGCTGATCTTCCAGAACGAACGCGGTGGCTTGTGTCAAAAGCGCCCGGCTGTCGTGGTCGGTCAGAACCTGGCTGAGCTGTTCGATCCCGCGCAAAAGCTGCATGCGGGCATCCGCAGGATCCGCGTCACCGGACAGAACCAGCTGCGCGATATAGCACACGCGGCGCACGGGCGTGTTGACTTCCTCGGGATGGATGGCGTCGCGGAGGCGAAGGATATTGGCATGTGGCGTCATGATCGCCAGACGCGAGCGCTTTTCGCCATTCTCGACCACAGCGCCGTTGATCAGGACCCGCTCATGCGGCCCAAGTTTCAAGACCAGGCCACTCATGCGGCACCCGCCTGACCACGAAGACCACGCATGACAGCTGTGTTTATGTCGATCAACACATCAACCGAGGCTTTGCGGTCCCGCACCGCACGGCTGTGCTGCGTGGTGAATTCATAAAGGTAGAAAAGTTGGGCGCGCAGTTGTTGCGGCAGGCCATTCTCCGGCCCGGCAACTTCGGCCGCCAAAGTGGACCAAAGGCGCTGGTTGTCGTCCAATGCGGCGACAAGGCCAGCAAAACCATTCTCTTTGCGCGCGGCCTGAGACAACGCTTTTGTCGTGCGGGCAAGCAGATCGTATTCAACTGCACGGGGGTTGCGTTGGGGGGCTTCGGGGCGGGAATAGGCGGCATATGCCGCCTCAGATTGGGCAATCACGTGGTGTCCCTCCTGGGATCATGGGGTGAGAAGAAAGGCCGGGAGGGGAACGCCCCCCCGGCCTTCATCATCAGCGGAAGAGCGACAAGATGCCTTGCGGCGCCTGGTTGGCGATTGAGAGTGCCTGGGTTGCCAGCTGCTGCTGGACCTGCAGCGCCTGCAGTCTGGCCGAAGCTTCTTCCATATCGGCGTCGACCATGACGCCGATACCCGCACGAAGTGAGTCCGAAAGCTGGGTGACAAACTCGTTTTGGATATCGATCCGCTTTTGGGCCGAACCGAAATTGGCTGCGGCATCAATGGAGGTTTGCAAGAGCTCTTCGATATTGCCCAAAGCTGCCAGAGCCGAAGCCCCGGTGCTGACGTCGATCGTGTCAAGCACAGCAAGTCCGCCCGAACCTGCGTTCTTGAACTGGGCGGCAACGGTCAAGTCACCCGCCGCAGCCGGATCAGTGGTGCCATCCCCCGTCGACAGGGCCAAGGTCCCCGGCGTGCCGGAATCGTAGTCGACAAGCAGGCCGGTGATTCCCAGGCCTTCGATAGCGCCTTTCAAGCCAACGGCGATAATGTCCGCAGCCGTGGTTGACGCGGCATCGGCAGCGCTGACGGTGTAGGTGGCCGTCTTGTTGCCGATGGTAACCGAGATCGAATCCCCCTCATCGAAGGTGATCGCGTCAATCTCGATCGTGCCCGCCCCGCTTGTATTATCAAGCGTGAAACCAGCCGAATCGGAATCGCCCGACACACCATCCGTGCTGGCACCAAAAGCCGCCTTGGCAACATAGCCGCCGATCGACAAATCCTGGCCGGAAACCGCAATGTTGGAAACCGTAACGCCCGTGCTGCTGCGATCCAAAGACGCAAGGACGTTAACCGTATCGCTGTTGTTCACAAGATTCAGGCCGTTGAACTGGGCAGAGCCGACAACTGTTTTGATCTGGTCGCGCAGTGCTGCGATATCGGTCTGCAGTTTGCTGCGATCCTGGTTCTCACCCTGCGAAGAAACGATCTTGCCCTTAATCTCGGTCAAGAGGTCCGTCACCGTTTCCGATGCTTGGCGCGCAACGGCGATGGTGGATGAGCCAAGCGACAGGCTGTCGGAAATGCCCATGAAACCCTTCACGTCCGATTCCATCACTTTCGAGATAGCCCAGACCGCTGCGTTGTCTTTGGCCGTTGCCACGGACTTGCCGGTAGAGATTTCGGACTGAGTCCGGTTCAGGTTGGTACTGATGCTTTTCATGGTCTGAAGCGCGACCATGGCACTGGTGTTGGTAAGAATGGACGACATGTCCTTTTCCTTTGCGATCTGCCTGCGCTTTTTGCGCAAGACGGGTTGCTCCGCAGCAAAGAGCTGCGGCTGAATGGTCCTTCTGTCCGATGCAGCGGGCGGTCTTCCCGACGCGCCACCCCCTCATGGGATGCAAGGCGATTGAACGGGAAGAACAGCTAATAGAATCCTAATCTTGCCCAAGGAATTGCCAAGGATTTAAGGCAAAGTGCTTGGTCAGAAACGGCCAGCTGTCGGGCCGATAGGGGCAATTTCAGCGCGATGTCCGCGCATGTCATAGGTCTGCAGGCCCTTGGACGCGCGGCGCACCTCTTCCAATCGGCGCCGGGCGGCAGAGATGCCACGGCGGGCCGCGTCCAATAGTGGCGCATTCTGTTCGGCTTTCGCCTTTATCCGCCCAATCGTCGCAGGGTCATTCTTGGCCGAAACCTCTGACAGATCGGCCAACGCCGCCTCAAGTTGGGGGGCCAGCTGCGCGAGGGTGGAAAAATTGGCTGCCCGAACGGCGGTTCGCACGTCATCAAGCAAAGCTTCAAGTGGCTGCATTGTCTGACGCTCCTCTTGCTTTCAGTGATTCGAAGATTGTTTGCGCAAGTCCAATGCCACCATGCGCGACCATCAGTTTCGCCTGTTCCTGCCGAAGGAAAGAGGCGAATTGCTCTTCGCCCGCGCCCCCGCCAAACCCCTCAGAAACCTCGCCAAGCCCTGTAAAAGACAGCATTTCGGCAAGAAAGGCCGCCTCAAGGTCTTTGGCCTTGGAAAGCAGATCTGCATCGCCAGCGCGCGGTGGCTGCAGTTGTCCAGATGGTGATGAAATTGGCGCAATCATTTGCAACCCCGCATTGAAGCAATTTTCTTGATTATGGCTGCTGGCGGTAAACAGCCGGTAACCATCCACCGGCATAAGGAAGGATATTCGGCAGAAGTCGGGAAAATTATGCAGACCGGTCTTACAGACAGCTTGCGCTTGTTCAGCTCGCCAGTTTTGGCGGATCAGCCCGTTGCATCCGAGACGGATGCAGAGGCGTTTCTGACCCGTGTCACACAGCCGATTGGCGATGATGCTGCAGAAAAGGCCGATGGCACGGAGGCCATCGTTTTTCAGGAAATCCGGCTGACGGGAGAGGCTTTAAGCCCCGCATCCAACATGCCTTGGCTGGCGCATGCCGCGTATCTTGTGACCGACCCGATGCCCACACGGCCTGCGGACACAGTTGTCGTCCCCGCGGACACCACCGGCAAGCTGGCACCACCAAAGGATGAGGTGTTCTTGCCAGCCCCGCCAACTCCACCAGCTGGCGCAGCCATCGAAAAGGCGCGCGCCGATGTGCCCTCGGGCGTTCCAGCGGCCGAGGGCACGCAGCCAGCTGGCGCCAAGCCGACTACGCCGCACATGGCGTCGCGGGTCATGGTGCAAGACCCGGTTCAGGAATTGATGAGCGACAGCAGACCCAAGGTTTCCGCTCTGCCTGAACTCAACTTGCCTCAGCCCAGCCCGTCACAAGACAAGGCAACCAGTTTTGACGCCACAGAAAATCAGCTGCCGAACCCAACTGCGCCTTTGGATGCGCCCCCCGCACCCCGACGGCCTTCGGCAGAAATACAGTTGGGAAAGATGGTTCCTCTCGTGGGCAAGCTGCATGGCCCACCCGGCCGCATGGTACTTTCACCAGACAATGGCATTGTGCCGCTTGTGCAGGCACTGCCCAAACCGCCAGCGGGCGGCACTGAGGGCGCGCGGGCAGGGACCGAATTGCCAGACTTGGCAGAAAAGGCCAGCCTGCCCAAAGCGGCCGCCTTCCTTGCCAGTTCGCGGAGCAGCGTGCAGGGCTACGCATTCCAACTGCGTTGGGCAAGCGAGGAGCCGTCTGATACCCGCAATCTGCCCGATCCCACGTTCAATGGCGCGGCAGCGACATCCCCTGATTTGGTTGACTTCCAGACAGTTCCAAAGCCAGCGGGCCACACCAAAACAGCCCCCTTTGCAGAGGGGCCGCCATTGGCCGCAAGCGCTGCTGCTGGCGAAATTCCACCGCTGGACCCGTCGGGTATGACCGGTTTGACCCCTGCGATGGAAACATCGCTTACAGATGAGCCCGAAACAGTCACCAAGAAATCCGAAGTGCCGGGATCAGCGCCAGCCGTCGCCGCCCCGGCGCCTTCGCCAGTGATTTCGGATCAAGCAAACCTTGCAGCAGGTTTCGGCAAAGAGGCGGTTACATCCGTGCCATCGACAGGACATTCGTCAGCCAGCCCTTCTGCGGCAAGTTCCAACCCCGCCCCGCCGACACAACAGGTCAGCACAGCAATCGCACTGTTTTCCCGCGACCAACCCGGCCAAATGGAACTGACCTTGGCCCCCGAAACCCTTGGCCGCGTTCACTTTGATATGCGGCCGGAAGGGACAGGTCTGTCGATCACGCTGTCGGCGGAACGCCCTGAAACCCTGGACCTGATCCGTCGTCACTTGCCAGACCTTCTTGCCGAACTGAAACTTGCGGGGGTGCAATCTGGCAACCTGTCTTTCGGCAATTGGAACGAACAGCGCCAACCACAATCGCAATCCGCGCCCCCTGACGACACGCGGCCCGCTTTGAAAGATGCCTCGACAACAGCTCGACCCGCCCCCTTGCCCCCCAGATTGGCCGCCACAAACGGCGGGCTTGATCTTCGCCTTTAGGAAACCCAGCCATGACCACAAGCGCCATAACCTCCAGCCTGAGCCAAACGTCAACAACCGCCAGCACAAGGTCGCAGATCTCATCTGACTTCGACACATTCTTGAAGATGCTGACTGCTCAGATGCAAAATCAGGATCCATTGAATCCAATTGATTCAACCGATTATGCGACCCAATTGGCAACCTTTTCCGGGGTCGAGCAGCAAACCCGCACCAATGACTTGCTGACCAATCTTGGCAGCCAGATTGCTGTTCTGGGCATGTCGCAACTTGCCTCATGGGTTGGCCAAGAGGCGCGGGCGGAAGCGCCCGTCTGGATGGACGGTGATCCGGTTACCATGCAATTGTCGCCCGAATTTGGCGCAGACCGCGCGGTGCTGGTGGTTCGAGATGCCTCAGGCTCGCTGGTGTCACGCGAAGACGTGCCAATTGAGGCAGGGCTTTACGAATGGCTGGGCGGCGACGCCGAAGGAAACCTGCTGCCGCAGGGGCTCTATGATCTGACGTTGGAAAGCTATTCGGGCGCAACATTGTTGGGGGAAAGCCCGATCGAATCCTATGCCCGTATCTTCGAGGCCCGCAACGGCGAAGGTGGCACAACCCTGGTGCTGGAAGGCGGGGTTGAGGTGCCATCCGTCAAGATCACTGCCTTGCGCATGCCCCTGAACAGCTGATGTCTGCCGCCAAAGCACCGTGCCTCTGCGCGAAATCGCCCTCAGAAGGCGCGGCCCAACCATATGCCCAGCCCGACCAGCGCGATGGCCAGCACCAGTTGCAAAAGCCGCCGCCGGGTCCGGGTTGGCTTCATGGGGGCTGGCACGTCGGCCTGTGCGATCAAGGCCTGTTCGACAAGATGCGGCAAGCGTGGACCAAAGCGCGACAAGACCCGCGCCGTCTGGGCAAGATCGCGCAGCAAAGCCACCGGGCCAAGATTGCGGCTGATATAGCCTTCAACAACCGGTTTTGCGACTTCCCAGATGTTTATGTGTGGATCAAGTGACCGGGCTACACCTTCCACAACAACCATGGTCCGTTGCAGAAGGATCAGCTCCGTCCGCGTTTCCATCCCGAATTTTTCAGTCACTTCGAACAGGAAGGACAACAGCCGCGCCATCGAAACCCGGCTTGCCTCGATGCCAAAGATCGGCTCGCCCACGGCGCGCAAGGCGCGGGCAAATTCGTCGATGTCGCGATTGGCGGGCACATAGCCCGCTTCGAAATGCACCTCAGCCACGCGGCGATAGTCGCGCCGGATAAAGCCGTAAAGGATCTCGGCATAGACGCGGCGGGTATATTCATCGATCCGGCCCATGATGCCGAAGTCATATGCGATGATATCGCCATTCGCCGCCACCTTCAGGTTGCCCTGATGCATGTCACCGTGAAACAATCCATCGCGCAGGGCATGAGACAAAAACAGCGACAAAACCCGAGCGCCCAGTGCGACGCGATCATGCCCGGCAGCGTCGAGCGCGGCATTGTCCGACAAGCCAATCCCTTCGGCCCAACCAAGTGTCAGCACCGTTCGCCCTGAAAGGCGCCAAACCGGGGTGGGCACCTGAAACCCCGCATCGCTTTTGGTGTTTTCGGCAAATTCGGACGCGGCCGAGGCTTCCAGCCGCAAATCCAATTCGCCCATCACCACGCCTTCGAAATGCGTGATCACATCCACCGGCCGCAGGCGGCGCGAAAACGGCGCGAGGTATTCGATGGCCCGCGCGGCGAAATAGAAAGCATCGATGTCGCGACGGAACGCCCGTTCGATGCCCGGGCGCAGTACCTTCACCGCAACTTCCTGCCCGGTGTCGATCAAGCGGGCATTGTGGACCTGCGCGATCGAAGCCGCCGCAACAGGTTCGGAAAAGCTTTCAAACAGCCCCTCAACCGGCGACCCCAATTCGGCCGCAATTGCCTTGCGGGCATCGGCCATGCCAAAAGGCGGCAATTTATCCTGCAGGTATTTCAACTGCTCGGCCAACTCGTCGCCAACGATGTCGGGCCGCGTGGAAAGGATCTGACCGAATTTGATGTAGGCTGGCCCCAAGGCCGTCAAAGCCCGGGTAACAGGCGGCAGCGCAGGGTCACCCTTGACCCCTAGCCATTTGAATGGCCAGCCCAAAAGGCGCGCAGCAAAGCGCAGCCGGACAGGAACGACCATCGCCTCCAGCACGACATCCATGGCGCCCGTGCGCTCAAAGGTCGCTCCTGTGCGTATCAGCCGCCAAATATTGTGCGGGCCGCGCATCAGATCTTCCAGCCGGAATGCAGGGCCGCGATACCCATCGTCAGGTTGCGATATTTGGCCTGGGCAAAGCCCGCCTGTCGGATCATGCCAAGGAAGGTTTCCTGATCTGGGAACTTCCGAATGGATTCAACAAGATACTGATAGCTGTCACGGTCATTCGCCACGATCTGACCCATCACCGGAATGACGTTGAAAGAATAAAGGTCATAGGCCTTCTGCATCAACTCATTGGGGATCTGGCTGAATTCCAGCACCATCAGCCGCCCGCCGGGTTTTAGCACCCGGTAGGCCTCTTTCAGCGCATCGGGAATGCGCACAACGTTGCGGATGCCGAAACTGATTGTATAGACATCAAAGGAATTGTCGTCGAAGGGCAAGGCCATCGCGTCGCCCACAACCCAATCCAGACTTTCAGCCATGCGTTCGGCCTCGGCCCGCTTGCGGCCTTCGATCAGCATGGGCTCGGTCAGGTCGCAGACCACGGCCGTTGCGCCTGCCGCACGTTTGAGAAAACGGAAAGCCACATCGCCCGTGCCACCCGCAACATCCAAAAGCCGTTGGCCAGGACGGGGGGCCAGCCAATCCATCATCGCGTCTTTCCAGACCCGATGAATGCCCATCGACATCAGGTCATTCATCACGTCGTATTTCGACGCAACGCGGCTGAAGACCCCATGCACCATACCGGCTTTTTCGCCTTCGGGCACGGTTTGAAATCCGAAATGGGTGGTGCTGTCGGCGGTCATCGGGGCTTGCCCTTTCTTGGTGTTGACCACCTTATAGGGGGGATGCCCCCCATCCTCAATGCCGGCACGAGGTCGCATGCCTGAACTTCCCGAAGTTGAAACCGTCCGCATGGGTCTTTTGCCAGTGATGGAGGGGCAGCGCATCGAAAAGGCCACCGTCAATCGGCCAGATCTGCGCTGGCCTTTCCCGCCGCGCATGGCCGAACGGCTGACCGGCGCGAAGGTTGTGCGGCTGCGGCGACGGTCCAAGTATATTTTGGCCGACCTGTCGACGGGAGAAACCCTGCTGATTCACCTTGGCATGTCCGGGCGGATGCTGATTTCAGGGGCACAATTGGGCCAGTTTCATCACCACCACCCCGCGCCTGCCAAACATGACCATGTGGTACTGGATATGGAGGGCGGCGCGCGCGTGACCTTCAACGATGCCCGCCGCTTTGGCGCGATGGATCTCTTGCCCACTGCCACCGCGGAAAGCCACCCGCTCTTGTCAGTGATCGGCCCGGAACCCTTGGGCAATGATTTCCACGAGGCGCATCTCGCAGCCCGGCTGAAAGGGCGCGCAACGCCGATCAAGTCAGCCCTTCTTGACCAGCACAACGTCGCGGGTCTGGGCAACATTTATGTCTGCGAGGTGCTTTTCCGGGCACAGGTCAGCCCGCTGCGGCTGGCCCGCGACGTCACCTCCCGTGAGGTGGCCCGCCTTGTGCCGATTATCCGCGATGTGCTGTCCGAGGCCATTGCCGCCGGAGGATCCTCGCTGCGCGATTACCGCCAAGCCGATGGCGAGCTTGGGTATTTTCAGCACACCTTCCGCGTCTATGACCGCGAAGGCGAAGCTTGCACGACCCCGGGTTGCAAAAGCATGATCGGCCGCACGGTGCAATCGGGCCGTTCGTCCTTTCACTGCCCCACCTGCCAGAGGTGACTTGATAACGCCCGTGTTACTGATAGGAGTCCGCGCAACAAACCACAGGAGCCACTGCCATGGCCTATGAAACCCTGATTGTCGAAATTCAAGACTATACCTGTCTCATCCGGCTGAACCGCCCCGACGCCATGAATGCGCTGAACACCAAGCTGATGGCCGAGCTTGCCGAAGCGGTGACGGCTGCTGACAAGAACGACAAGATACGTTGCATTGTCCTGATCGGGTCGGACAAGGCCTTTGCCGCCGGCGCGGATGTGCGCGAAATGTCAGAGAAGTCTTATGTTGATGTCTATTTCGACGACCTTTTCGGCCCCGAGGCCGAGGCAATATCGCGCGTGCGAAAACCGCTGATCGCGGCAGTCGCGGGCTATTGTCTGGGGGGCGGGTGCGAATTGGCGATGATGTGCGATTTCATCATTGCGGCCGATACTGCCAAGTTTGGGCAGCCTGAGATCAATCTGGGAATCGTCGCGGGGATGGGGGGCACTCAGCGTCTGACGCGTCTGGTTGGCAAATCAAAAGCCATGGACATGAACCTGACCGGTCGCTTCATGGATGCTGCCGAAGCCGAACGCGCTGGGCTTGTCAGCCGAATCGTGCCGGCCGCGCAATTGCGCGAAGAGGCGCTGAAAGCTGCCACCAAGATTGCCGAGAAATCAGCCGTGATTGCCATGACGGTGAAAGAATCGGTCAACAGGGCCCTGGAAACCACCCTGCGCGAGGGGCTTTTGTTCGAACGCCGGGCTTTTCATGCCGCCTTTGCGACCGAAGACCAGAAAGAGGGCATGGCCGCCTTTATCGAAAAGCGTCAGCCGCAGTTCCGCGACCGCTGATTCCAGTTGCAAATTGTGCCAGTGCGGGCTATTGGCCGCCCCACATGCGCGTGGGCCCGCTAAAGGCGTGAACGATTCTCCTTCGAGCGAAGGGGGCTTCGGTGCTTTCGTGCAATCCTTTTGACACAAGACCGAAGAAAGTTAAGCCCATGGCAAATACCGCCCAGTCCAAAAAACGCGCCCGTCAGTCCGAGGCCCGTCAGGACGTCAACAAAGCCCGTCGTTCGCGCATCCGCACCTTCCTTCGCAAGGTTGAAGAAGCTCTTGCTTCGGGCAATGCAGACGCCGCCGCGACCGCTTTGGCCGCCGCTCAGCCCGAGCTGATGCGGGGTGTAACCAAAGGCGTTCTGCACAAGAACACCGCATCGCGCAAAATGTCGCGGCTTGCGTCGCGCGTGAAAACGCTGACCGCGCCGTCGGCCTGATTCAGGCATCGTTTCTGGCGATACTGATTCTCTTGAAAATGGGGCGCGTTCTTCTGGACGCGCCTCTTTTTATTGCTTTTTTCCCTTGTTTTATTATAGTTTTATTAGCGTTGCTTCGCGGCCTCCGTTGCTGATTTGCACAGGCCTTGGGATTCGCGTGACCAATTGGCTGTCAAGCACATAGATCAGTTGCAGCCCGCCGTTTCATGTTGCTAGTTTGACGCTGCGATTCACTTCGACTTGGGGGACAAAGCGCGATTCTGAACATAATCTGGTCGGCGGCTGCCAAGCGAAGCCGATCTGAAAAACACCAAAGTTCAGGTTTGCGTCGTTGATTGGTCTGCTGCTTGCGCGGCCTGACAGGCGGAAAATTTTGTTATCGGGTTTCCCCGGTGACGCCTTATTTCCGTACCTGATTGGTAGGTTCATGTTCCGCTTCGCCGATCTTGGCGGAATACGGTGCCTTTTGATCTGGTTTGTCCCCTTCGTTTTGGTGCCGCATGGACTGTAAAACAACAACATCAAGGCACCACCGGGGATGTTCCGGCAGGGCTGGGGACGGACAAGAACAATGACGAACGAGGCTTGGGGAAAGCTGCGCGAAGAACTCATCAAGCGTGTCGGCCGTAACAACTATGCCACCTGGATCGAACCGATTCGTCTGGCAGAGCTGCGTGGCCCCCTCGCCCGTTTTGAAGTTCCCACGACCTTTTTCGGCGATTGGGTGTCGCGTAACTTTTCGGACCACATTCTGCATGAGCTGAATGCGGCGGGCCGGGAAGTGGCCCGACTGGAATTTTTTGTGCCCTCATCCGGCGCTGTCCGAATGCCGCGCCAAGCTGCGACCCCGGCCAAACCCTTGCCGAAGCTGTCTCAGCGGCGGGCCGCGAATGACGATGACCTTCCCGGAGCGTCGCTTGACGCCCGCTTTACCTTTGACAGCTTTGTCGTTGGCAAACCGAACGAGCTTGCCCACGCAGCAGCGCGGCGCGTTGCCGAAGGCGGGCCGGTCACCTTCAACCCGCTTTTCCTGTATGGTGGCGTTGGTTTGGGCAAAACCCACCTGATGCATGCCATCGCGCATGAGCTTCAGGCCCGTCAGCCGGAAATGCGCGTGCTTTACCTGTCGGCAGAGCAGTTCATGTATCGCTTCGTTCAGGCCCTGCGTGACAAGCAGATCATGGATTTCAAGGAAATCTTCCGCTCTGTTGATGTGCTTATGGTTGATGACGTGCAATTCATTGCCGGCAAGGACAGCACCCAGGAGGAATTCTTCCACACGTTCAATGCTCTGGTTGACCAAAACAAACAGATCATCATTTCCGCCGATCGTGCGCCGGGCGAAATCAAGGATCTGGAAGAGCGAATCAAAAGCCGCCTGCAATGCGGTTTGGTTGTTGACCTGCACCCGACGGATTACGAACTTCGCCTTGGTATCCTTCAGCAGAAAGCCGAGTTCTATCGCCAGCAATATCCCGGCCTGCACATCGCAGGCGGGGTGCTGGATTTCCTTGCCCACCGGATCACCACCAACGTCCGTGTGCTGGAAGGTGCGCTGACCCGGCTTTTCGCCTTTGCCAGCCTTGTCGGCCGCGAGATCACGCTGGAACTGGCGCAAGATTGTCTTGCCGACATTCTGCGCGCCAGCGATCGCAAGCTGACCATCGAGGAAATTCAGCGCAAAGTTGCCGAGCATTACAACATTCGCCTTTCCGACATGATCGGGCCCAAGCGCCTGCGCAACATCGCCCGGCCGCGTCAGGTGGCCATGTATCTGGCCAAGCAATTGACCCCCCGGTCTTTGCCGGAAATCGGTCGCCGGTTTGGCGGGCGTGATCACACCACAATCATGCACGGCGTAAAGAAGATCGAAGAGTTGATGGCAACCGACAGCCAGCTGAGCGATGACCTCAACCTGTTGAAGCGCCTGTTGCAGGGCTAAGGCCCGGCGGGCCTTGACGGGCAGGACAATCGCCCGCAATGTCCCGAAAATGCTTGTAACCGGCTTTTGCCGGAACGGTTCCTTGACCTTTGCGGCAAGGTGACAAGGGGATGGAAGAATGAAACTGTCAATCGAACGCGGCACGCTTCTGAAAGCACTGGCTCAGGCACAATCCGTTGTTGAGCGTCGCAACACGATTCCGATCCTTGCCAACGTGCTGATCGAGGCCGATGGCGCGCAAGTGTCATTCCGTGCAACTGACCTTGACATCGAAGTGGTCGACCGCGCCGCCGCGATGGTCGAGCGCGCGGGCGCGACAACTGTTTCGGCTGTCATGCTGCATGAAATCGTGCGCAAGCTGCCCGATGGCGCTTTGGTCAACCTGACAGAAGACGCGACCACCGGCCGTTTGGCGATCACTGCAGGGCGGTCAAGCTTCAATCTTGCGACGCTGCCGCGCGAAGATTTCCCGGTGATGGCCACCAGCGAATATTCGTCGAATTTCTCGGCCAAGGCCCCGGAATTGCGCCGGCTTTTCGACAAGGCGAAGTTTGCGATTTCAACCGAAGAAACGCGCTATTACCTGAACGGTGTCTACATGCACACCGCAACGGGTGAAACCGGCCCGGTGCTGCGGTGCGTGGCGACCGATGGGCACCGGCTGGCGCGGATCGACGCGCCTTTGCCCGAAGGCGCGGCAGGGATGCCCGGCGTTATTGTCCCGCGCAAGACGGTTAACGAACTGCGCAAGCTTCTGGATGATGACGACGCGATGATCGCGGTGTCTGTGTCCGAAACCAAAGTGCGCTTTGCCACCCCGGCCATCACCCTGACCTCGAAGGTCATTGATGGCACTTTCCCCGATTATACCCGCGTTATTCCTGTCAATAACACCCGCCGGTTGGAAGTGGATGCAACCGAGTTTGCCAAGGCCGTGGATCGGGTTGCTACCGTTTCGTCCGAACGCAGCCGCGCAGTAAAGCTGTCGCTGGATGAAGATCGGTTGATCCTTTCGGTGAACGCCCCTGACAGCGGTGCTGCCGAGGAAGAACTGGCTGTTGCCTATTCTGACGAGCGGCTGGAGATCGGCTTTAACGCCAAGTATCTTCTGGAAATCGCCAGCCAGGTTGATCGTGAAAACGCGGTTTTCATGTTCAACTCATCTGGGGATCCCACCTTGATGCGCGAAGGCAATGATACCAGCGCCGTCTATGTTGTGATGCCGATGCGCGTCTGACGGGTCGCCCGGGGGTTCGCCTCCGGCCTATCCGAACAGGTCTGCCAAGAGGAAGGGGTTGGCGTTGAGTGGGCTTGCCATTACATCGCTGAGCCTGTCGCATTTCCGCAGCCACAAGGCCGCGCGGATTGAATTTGATGGGCGCCCCGTGGCCCTGGTTGGTGCCAATGGCGCGGGAAAAACCAACATCTTGGAAGCGATTTCGCTGCTGTCGCCGGGACGGGGCCTGCGCCGCGCGGCGACGGATGATCTGGCACGGCGTCCTGAACGCATCGGTTGGAAAATTGCGGCGCAAATTCAGGGCGTTGGCGCTGATCACGACGTGGAAACCGGGGCCGATGCGGGTGAAGCGCGCTTTGTGAAACTGGATGGCAAGCCAACCACCCAAACCTCGCTTGGGCGGATTTTGCGCATTCTTTGGCTGGTGCCGGCAATGGATCGTTTGTGGATCGAAGCCGCCGAAGGGCGTCGGCGTTTTCTGGACCGGATCGCACTGTCATTCGCGCCGGGCCACGCTGAAGTGTCTCTTGCCTATGAAAAGGCGATGCGCGACCGCAATCGACTGCTGAAAGATCAGGTGACGGATGTCCATTGGTATGGCGCGCTTGAAACCCAGATGGTCGAGGCCGGCACCGCAATCATCGCAAACCGTCACGCGGCACTGGCCCGCCTTGAAGCTGCCTCTGACAGCGGATCTGCCTTTCCTCATGCGGCCTTGGCCCTTACCGGCCCAGAAGGGGCACCTGACCTTGCCGCGGAAGATCTTGCTCAGGCCCTGATACATGGACGCCGCCGTGACATGGCCGCCGGGCGCACCCTTGAAGGCCCGCACCGCAGCGATCTGAGGGCGGCTTACGTGGCCAAAGGCGTCGAGGCCAGCCAATGCTCTACCGGCGAGCAGAAGGCGCTGCTTATCAGCCTGATCCTTGCCAACGCCCGCGCGCTGGCAGTCGATCTGGGGCGCGCGCCGGTGCTGCTGCTGGATGAAGTGGCGGCCCATCTGGACATGCACCGCCGCGCAGCACTTTATGACGAAATCTGCGCATTGGGTGCGCAGGCCATCATGACAGGCACGGATGCCGACCTTTTCGATGCCTTGGGGCAAAGGGGAGACGTTATGATCGTGCAGGATGATGGCGGGCAATCAAAGGTGACAGGATGACACCGCAACGCGTGACGCTTGTCACTTTGGGGGTGAAAGACCTTTCATCCGCACGCCGCTTTTATGCCCGGCTTGGCTGGCAAGAACACGGCGAAAGCCAGCCCGATATTGCCTTCTTTCAGATGCATGGCGCTGCCCTTGCGCTTTTTGGGCAAGAGAATCTGGCAGTAGATCAAGGGCGAGTCGGGGCCGTATTGGGCACTGGCGCGATGAGCTTGGCCCAGAACTTTGCCACCGAGGCAGAGGTGGATGCGGCATTTGCCACCGCAATGGCAGCTGGGGCGACAGCCCTGAAGGCACCGGAAAAGGTTTTCTGGGGCGGGTATTCGGGCTATTGGGCCGATCCTGATGGCCATGTGTGGGAAATGGCAATGAACCCGTTCTGGCCGCTGAATGCAGATGGAACCCTGACCTTACCCGAAAGTGCGACATGACGATATCTTGGCATGAATTGGGAATTTATGCCCTTGGAATGGTCGGGCTTTGGGTGGTTCCCGGGCCGGTCTGGGTGGCGCTGATGGGGCGGGCCCTTTCGGGTGGCTTTGCAGCCGCATGGCCTTTGGCCGTGGGCGTCGCTTTGGGCGATTTGATCTGGCCGCTTCTGGCCATTCTGGGGCTTTCCTGGGTTGAAAGCATCTATGGTGATTTTCTGTCCGTCTTGCGTTGGGTCGCGGCTGTGATCTTTTTGTTCATGGGCGTTGGCCTGATCCGCAAATCGGGCAGATTGGCCGATCCTGACAGCCGCCTGACCGCGCCGGGCCTTTGGGCAGGTTTTTCTGTGGGGCTTGCCGCCGTGATCGGTAACCCGAAGGCAATCTTGTTCTACATGGGAGCGCTGCCCGGCTTTTTCACACTTGGCAGCCTGACGCCCATGGACATTGCACTTATCATCGGGGTCTCGGCCTTGATCCCGATGGCGGGCAACCTTGGCCTTGCGATCTTTCTGGACCGCGCGCGCAGGCTGGTTTCCAGCCCCGACAGCGTACGCAGGCTGAATGTCATTTCGGGGGTGTTGCTTATCAGCGTTGGGCTGGTAATCCCCTTCCTCTGACCACCAAATATTGTGTCCAAGGCGTGACATTCCCCCCTCGAACCGCTATAAATCGCGGGCAATTCAAGGGATGCAGTGCATATGGCCGAAGAGCCCAAAAAGACCGAAAGCTACGGCGCAGATTCTATCAAAGTTCTCAAGGGCTTGGAGGCGGTTCGCAAGCGCCCCGGCATGTATATTGGGGACACCGATGATGGATCGGGTCTGCACCACATGGTCTATGAGGTGGTCGACAACGGTATTGATGAGGCTCTGGCGGGCCATGCAACAGCTGTCACCGTGAAAATTCACGCCGACAGCAGCATTTCGGTGCGCGATAACGGGCGTGGCATTCCTGTGGACATGCACAAGGAAGAGGGCGTCTCTGCGGCCGAGGTCATCATGACCCAGCTTCACGCCGGCGGTAAATTCAACAACACTGACGAAGGCGGCAATGCCTATAAGGTGTCGGGCGGTTTGCATGGCGTGGGCGTTTCAGTGGTGAACGCGCTGTCGGAGTGGCTGGAGCTGACAGTCTGGCGCAACGATATCGAATACCGGGCCCGCTTCGAACATGGCGAATGCGTGGTTCATGTCCACGAGGTTGGCCCCGCACCGGGCGAGCGTGGCACCCGGGTGCGCTTTTTGGCCTCGGCCAAGACCAACACCCCGGAAGGGACCTTTTCGAACCTTGAATACAGCTTCAAGACGCTGGAACACCGCCTGCGCGAACTTGCCTTCCTGAATTCTGGCGTGCGGATCCTTATCGAAGACGAACGCCCCGCCGAACCGCTTCGCACCGAGCTTTTCTATGAAGGCGGCGTCAAGGAATTTGTGAAATACATCGATAGATCAAAGACTTCTGTTATGTCGGAACCGATCTATATGATCGGTGAGCGTTCCGGCATCACGGTTGAAGTCGCGATGTGGTGGAATGACAGCTACAACGAAATGGTGCTGCCGTTTACCAATAACATTCCCCAGCGCGATGGGGGCACCCATTTGGCAGGTTTCCGCGGCGCGCTGACCCGGACGATCAACAGCTATGCCCAGACCTCGGGTATCGCCAAGAAGGAAAAGGTCGATTTCACCGGCGATGACGCCCGCGAAGGGTTGACCTGCGTGCTGTCGGTCAAGGTGCCCGATCCGAAGTTTTCCAGCCAAACCAAAGACAAGTTGGTGTCGTCCGAAGTGCGTCCGGCGGTCGAGAATCTGGTCAATGAAAAGCTGGCCGAATGGTTTGAAGAAAACCCCGCCAATGCAAAGATCATCGTTGGAAAGATCATCGAAGCTGCCTTGGCCCGCGAAGCGGCGCGCAAGGCACGCGAGTTGACGCGGCGCAAGACGGCGTTGGATGTGGCCTCCCTGCCCGGCAAGTTGGCGGATTGTCAGGAACGCGATCCTGCCAAGTCCGAAATCTTTCTGGTCGAAGGCGACAGCGCCGGTGGCTCTGCCAAACAGGGCCGAAGCCGCAGCAATCAGGCTGTGCTTCCGCTGCGTGGCAAGATCCTGAACGTCGAACGCGCCCGGTTTGACCGGATGCTTGGCAGCCAAGAGATTGGCACGTTGATCACCGCTTTGGGTACAGGCATTGGCCGGGATGAATTCGACATCGGCAAATTGCGCTACCACAAGGTCGTCATCATGACCGACGCCGACGTCGACGGCGCGCATATCCGCACCCTTTTGTTGACCTTTTTCTTCAGGCAAATGCCCCAGCTTATCGAAGGTGGCTATCTCTATATCGCGCAGCCGCCGCTTTATAAGGTCGCGCGCGGAAAATCGGAAGTTTACCTGAAAGATCAGGCCGCCTTGGAAGACTATCTTGTCGAGATGGGCATCGAAGGTGCGGTCCTGCGCCTGAAATCCGGTGAAGAAATCGCAGGCGCCGACCTGGCCCGCGTTGTGGAAGGCGCGCGCGCCTTCCGCAAGGCACTTGACGCATTCCCAACCCATTATCCGCGCGCCATTCTGGAACAGGCAGCCCTTGCCGGGGCTTTCGATGCGGGGCGCGCCGACGCCGATTTGCAGGCCGTGGCCGACGCGGTTGCGGCCCGTTTGAATCTGGTGGCAGTTGAGTATGAAAAGGGCTGGAGCGGCCGCATCACCCAAGATCACGGCATTCGATTAAGCCGCGTCTTGCGCGGCGTAGAAGAGTTGCGCACGCTTGATGGCGCGGTCCTGCGCTCGGGCGAGGCGCGGCGTCTTGCCCTTTTGGCCGGCCAACACCGCGAGGTTTATCGCAACCCGGCGCGCCTGGTGCGCAAAGACCG
>JAIOXV010000004.1 GCA_021741465.1 Paracoccaceae bacterium | reverse complement strand
GGTGCGGTCAGCAGGCTGTTGTCTTCACTGACCCAGACCGAAATGCTTATCTTGTCACCTGGGTTGATCTGGCGCGCCTGACCGCCGCGCCCTTTGGGCCAGCTATAGCCGCGGCTTTGGCTTTGCGCCGGCCAGCCAGCATAGCGGCCAAGGCTGTCTCGGGTGATCGGTTCAACCGCGAATTCTTGTGGAAGCGTATCTGCAACCGCCGATTTCCCGACAGCGGTGCTGGTGGCCAAGACTTCAGATTGCAATCCGGCACTGCGCGGCGCGCCTGCGCAGGCTGCCAGCAGCACGATCAACCCCAGTCCGAGCCCGGGAAGCATTTTCGATCTGGTCATCGGCATGGCAGCGCCTTGGTTCCCCAACCACCCTGAATCGGGGGTTCCTTTTCTCCATAGCGACAGTTTGTGTTCTGAGAAACTGCTACCACAGCATTCAGCGAAAAAAATCTTCGAAAACCTGACCTACGGGCAACATTCTTGACCTTGACAGGCCCTTCGCCACGCTTGCCAAGACGAAGGCAGAGCAAAAAGCGGCCAATTTACCTTGCACCTACGCGGTCCTGGCCGGGCACGAACGGCGCGGTTGCACGATCTGATGGCGGTGCTGCACGATATTTTCGGCCACGCAGTGCCTGATATGCCGGAAAAGCATAACTGAAATCCCGCGTTGGGGACTTCTGTTGTCGCCACGCAGCGGCTTTGGTCAGGTGGAAAGCCCGAAAGGCCACCATGATGCGCCATGCTCAGCCGGAAGACACTGATCCATACGCCGATATCCGTGATGCGGTGGCGCGGCTTTGCGCGCAATTTCCCGGCGCCTATTGGCGCCAGATGGATCGGGAATCGGCCTATCCAACTGATTTTGTTCAAGCCTTGACAAAAGCAGGCTATCTGGCTGCGCTGATCCCCGAAGCTTACGGCGGTGCCGGCTTGGGTCTCTCTGCCGCGGCGGCGGTCCTTGAAGAAATCCAGCGGGCTGGCGCGAATGGCGCGGCTTGCCACGCGCAGATGTACATCATGGGCAGCCTGCTGCGCCATGGCTCAGAGGCGCAAAAGAACCGCTACTTGCCGCAGATTGCCTCTGGTGCCCTGCGGCTGCAGGCCTTTGGCGTGACCGAACCTGGCAGTGGCACGGATACCAGTTCGATCACGACCTTTGCCCAACGGCAGGGTGACCATTACGTGGTGTCGGGCCAAAAGATTTGGACAAGCCGCGCAGAACATTCCGATTTGATGCTGCTTTTGGCGCGCACAACGCCAAAAGACCAAGTCGCCAAGCGCACGGACGGATTGTCGGTTTTCATCGTTGACATGAAACATGCGCTTGAAAATGGCATGACCATCCGCCCGATCCGCACCATGATGAACCATTCGACCACCGAGGTGTTCTTTGACAATGTTCCCGTTCCCGCCGAAAATCTGATTGGCGAAGAGGGCAAGGGGTTTCGCTACATTCTGTCAGGGATGAACGCCGAGCGCATTCTGATCGGGTCCGAATGTATCGGCGATGCCAAGTGGTTCATCTCAAAGGCCACGGACTATGCCAATGAACGCAAGGTTTTTGGACGGGCGATAGGCCAAAACCAAGGCATCCAATTCCCGATAGCGCGCGCTTATGCGCAGATGCGTGCGGCAGAGCTGATGGTTAAACATGCCGCAGCCTTGTTTGAGGCCGGCAAAGACTGCGGTGCTGAGGCGAACATGGCAAAAATGCTTGCCGCAGAAGCCTCGTGGGCCGCGGCAGAGGCCTGCGTGCAAACCCATGGCGGTTTTGGGTTTGCCGAGGAATACGACATCGAACGTAAATTCCGCGAGGCACGATTGTATCAGGTCGCCCCCGTCTCGACCAATCTTATCCTGTCCCACTTGGCCGAGCATGTGCTTGGCCTGCCAAGGTCGTACTGACATGGGCGGGCCGCTGTCAGGTCTTTTTGTGGTCTCGATCGAACAGGCGGTGGCAGCCCCCGCGTGCACGGTGCGGCTGGCAGATGCGGGTGCGCGCGTGGTCAAGATTGAACGCGAAACCGGCGATACTGCGCGCCATTATGACCGCGCTATTCATGGCACCAGCGCCTATTTTGCCTGGCTGAACCGCGGCAAAGAAAGCGCTAAACTTGACATAAAGGACGACGCTGACCGCGCCGTGGTTGAGGCAATGGTGGCGCAAGCGGATATCTTTGTCCAAAATCTTGCCCCTGGTGCTGCGGCGCGTTTGGGCCTTGGTGCGGCTGATCTGGTGGCGCGGTTTCCCACCATCATTGCCGTCGACATCGTGGGCTATGGGCAAGACACCGCATCGCGCGACATGCGCGCCTATGACATGCTGATCCAGGCAGAAAGCGGGCTTTGTGCTGTGACCGGCACCGCCGACACGCCGGTCAAAGTGGGCGTCTCTCTGGCCGATGTGGCGACCGGCATGACGGCACATGCCGCAGTGCTCGAGGCGCTGTTGGAACGGGGGCTGACTGGAAAAGGCAAGGCGATTGAAATCGCCATGTTCGATACCATGGCCGATCTGATGTCTGTTCCCTTGTTGCATTACGATTACGCGCAGCGCGACACGGCGCGGGTTGGTCTGAGCCATGCGGCTATATTTCCCTACGGGTCTTACGCCTGTGCTGATGGCGATGTGGTGGCCGTGGTGCAGTCGCCGCAAGAATGGGTGCGCTTTTGCGCTTCGGTCTTGGGGCGTCCGGATCTGACAAATGATCCGCGTTTCTTGGATAATCCGGCCCGGGTGGCCAACCGGCAGGCACTGGATGCCATTATCCAGCCAATCTTTGCAGGGAAAACCCAAGCTGAAATGATCGCAGTACTAGAGGCGGCTGATCTTCCTTGGTCGCGCGTCAGCACCGTTGCCGATCTGTCCAACCACCCCGCCTTGCGCCGCATGGAATGTCACGTGGCCGGAGGCGCATTTCGAGGGGCGGTTTCTCCACTAAGGCGCGATCTTGTTGCAGGTCCGGTGCCGGAATTGGGTCAGCACACCGATCTTATTCGAGCGGAGTTTACCAAATGAGCGATGCCGCTCTTGATGTGGACCATCTGCGCCAATGGATCGGCCGTACCGCGACAGCCCAGGACACCGTTTCGCCTCGGCTGGTTGCCGGCTATCTGGCTGTGCTGAACGATCCAAACCCCGAACGTGATCTTGGTGACCTTGCCCCGCTTGCCATTCACTGGTGCCTGGCTCCGGAAACCCGGCCCATGTCGCAATTGGGGCTGGATGGCCACCCAAAACGTGGCGGGTTGTTGCCGCCGGTACCTTTGCCCCATCGCATGTGGGCGGGCGGGCGGATTGATTCTTTTGGCCGCTTCAGAGTGGGCGATGTTATCACCCGCACATCAACGGTGCAGGATGTCACCGTCAAAACGGGGCGCAGCGGAACGCTGTGTTTCGTAGCTGTCGATCACGCATTTGTTGGCCCAAAGGGGCCGATCCTGACCGAGCGCCACGACATTGTGTACCGCGCGCCACGCGATCCAAATGCGCCGGCACCAGCGGTGCCGAACGCGCCCAAGGCGCACTGGTCTTATTCCGTCATGGCGGATCCCGTTTTGTTGTTTCGCTATTCGGCCATCACCTTCAACGGCCATCGCATTCATTACGACCGCAATCATGCGATCACTTCCGAAGGTTACACGGGTCTGGTTGTGCATGGGCCGCTGCAGGCCACGATGATGCTTGAATATGCCGCACAGTTGCGGGGCAACCCGCCCAAGACATTCACCTTTCGCGGTGTCAGCCCGATGATGGATGGCGCCGCGTTCACGGTGAACGCTGCCACCGCAACCGACGGCGGTCTGGACCTGTGGACGGCTGCGGCCGATGGCCGGCTTTGTATGCAGGCACAGGCGAATTGGGACTGATGCTGTTTGAAAATGGGGTTGGGCATTATGCCGCGCCCGCAACCACAGGGGGATTATAGATGTTCAGAGTAGGCGTTGACGTCGGCGGAACCTTTACCGACCTCGTGTTAGAGGCGGTGGGGGCAGACGGCCGGCAAGAAGTTTTTGTGCATAAAGTGTCCAGCACGCCGCAGGACCAGTCGATCGGCGTCGTGCAAGGTGTGGTCGAACTCTGCGCGATTGCGGGCATTCAGCCGGGACAAATCGATGCGCTGTTTCACGGCACCACCGTCGCGACCAATATCGTCATTGAACGCGACGGCGCCGAAGTGGGGATGATCACCACAAAGGGCTTTCGTGACATTCTGCACATGGCTCGGCACAAGCGGCCGCATAACTTTTCGTTGCAATTTGATGTTCCGTGGCAAAGCGCGCCGCTGGTCAAGCGCCGCAACCGGATCGCGGTGACCGAACGGATCATGCCGCCGACGGGCCATGTCGAAGTTCCGTTGAACCTTGACGAGGTCGAACGTGCCGCAGAACTTTTCGCCGAGCGCGGGTTGGAAGCGGTCGTCATCGGCTTCCTGTTTTCTTTCCTTAACAATGACCATGAATTGATGGCCAAAGAGATCGTCAAGCGTGTGATGCCGGATGCGTTCATCTGCGCCTCATGCGAGGTGGTCAACACAATGCGCGAATATGAACGCTTTTCGACCGCCGCGATGAACGCCTATATCGGGCCACGCACGGCGGGCTATCTGGACAATTTGCAACGCCGCTTGCGAGAGGCAGGTGTGAACGCATATGTCCGCATGATGCAGTCCAACGGTGGTGTTTCCACAGTCGAACAGGCCGCAAAAGCCCCTGTCGGGCTGTTGCTGTCTGGCCCTGCTGGTGGCGTAATCGGTGGGCGCTGGACGGGTGAGGCCTGCGACCAGCACCAAGTGATTACAATCGATATTGGCGGTACCTCTGCCGATATCTCGGTGATCCGGGACGGAAACCTGACCATCAAGAACCCGCGCGACACCGAAGTCGCGGAAATGCCGGTTCTGGTGCCGATGATCGACATTGATGCGATCGGCGCGGGCGGCGGTTCCATTGCCTATGTCGATAGCGGCGGGGCTTTCCGCGTGGGGCCGCGTTCGGCGGGTGCTGAGCCGGGGCCTGCTTGCTATGGCAAGGGCGGGGTGGAGCCGACCGTGACCGATGCCCAAGTGGTGCTGGGCCGTCTTGACCCCGAGCAGTTTCTTGGAGGCGGTCTGAAGATTGACCCGGCTTTGGCAGAGGCTGCAATACGCTCCAAACTTGCGGAACCGTTGGGTCTGTCTGTCAAGGACGCTGCCTTGGGCGTCTTGCGCATCATAAACAATCATATGGCTCTTGCCATTGAATCCAACTCGGTCGCGCGCGGCATCGACCCGCGCGGGTTCAGCCTTATGGCCTTTGGCGGCGCGGGCCCGCTGCATGGCGTCGCGCTGGGCGAAGCGATCTGGGCCAAGAACGTGATTTCTCCGTTGCATCCCGGCATTACGGCGGCGATGGGGCTGTTGGTCACTGAACCCCGCTATGAATTCACCCGCTCTGCACTGTCGATCTTGCAAGCGGGCGATACCAGCAGCTTTGCCAATATCGGTGCCATTTTTGACAAGCTTGAGTCCGAGGCAAAGGCCCAATTGGACAGCGATCTCATCCCTGCTGCCGCCCAACGCTTTGAACGCATTGCGGAATGTCGCTATGTGGGGCAGGGGTTTGAACTGCGGGTCGATGTACCGCCGGGTGCCTTCACGGCCAAAACAGCCGAAGATGTCGCCAAGGCCTTCTACGCCGCCCATCGCACCGAATATGGCCACGCATTCGAGGATCAGGCGGTAGAGGTTGTCACCTTGCGGCTGATCGGTACGGCTTCGGCCGATACGTTGCGCCTGCCTGCCTTGGAAAAGGGCGGGCGCAGAAACCCGTCGGACGCCGCCCTTTATTCGCGGATGACCACCTTTGACGATGGCCAAACCTTGGAAACGCCGCGCTTTGATCGGTCCAAGCTCAAAGCCGCCGATGAGGTGACGGGCCCGGCGATCGTTACACAAAAGAACTCAACCACCGTGATCCCCAAAGGCTACACCGCCACCGTGATGCGCCTTGGGGATATTGTCATCAGCCGCAACGGGAAAGGGAACTGAGCCATGAGCAAGACCATTGATCCGATCACGCTGCAGGTTATCGGCGGCGCGCTGCACGCCATAGCTGAACAGATGGGCAACGTGTTGTACCGCATGTCCTATTCTTCGATCATCCGGGAAAGTCAGGACCTTGGGGCAGGGCTTTTTGATTTGGACTACAACACCCTGTGCGAAAGCGATTCCACGCCGATGCACATTGGGTCCATTCCAGGGTATCTGCGGGGTATCGAAAAAAGCATCCCCCTGACGGATTGGCAAGAAGGCGATGTGGTGATCCATAACCACCCCTACTTTGGTGCCAGCCACTCGCCCGATATCGGCATCGTGATGCCAATTTTCTACTGTGGCGAACTGGTCGGCTTTTCCGCCAATACCGCGCACCATCTGGATATTGGCGCGGCGACACCTGGCCTTATCATCGACGTGCCTGACGTCTTTGCCGAAGGTATGTTGCTCAACGGCTTGAAACTTGTGGAAGCGGGCAAGCGCAACGAAACCTTGTGGCGCTATATCAGCGGCAATACGCGTGTGCCTGGCTTGGTGATGCGCGATCTAGAGGCGCAGATTGCTTCGGCAGAACTTGGGGTCAAGCGGTTCTGCGAATTGATGGATACCTATGGCCGCGCCACGGTAGAGCAAGCGTCAAAACAGTTGATGGACTATTCTGAAAGCATGCTGCGGCGCGAAATCGCCAAAATCCCGGATGGGGATTATTTCGCCGAAGGCTTCCTGGATGACGATGGCCGCACGAGGGGGGTTCACCTTCCGATCAAGGTCACCGTCCGGGTGCGCGGCGATGATGTCGAGGTGGATCTGACAGGATCTTCGCCACAGGTTCCCACCGCCTATAACGTGCCATTCGAAGGCTCGACAAAAGTTGCCTGCTATTTTGCGTTCCGCGCGCTGTTGTTGGACACCTATACCAACACTGAATACATCCCGCAAAACGAAGGCTCTTTCCGCCCGGTCAAGGTGACCGCCCCCTTGGGCTGCATCTTTAACCCCATTGCCCCGGCGGCCTGCGAAGCGCGGTTCAACCAGATCCAGCGCATTGTCGATCTGATCATCAAGGCCCTGGCACCAGTGCTGCCTGACAAATGCACGGCCGGCAATGCGGCCTGCCTTTCCTTTGCCAGCTATTCGGGTGTGCGGGACAGCGGTGATTATTGGGTTTTGATCGAGGTGAATGAAGCCTCAATGGGTGGGCGACCGACGTCTGATGGTCCCGACACCATTGAAGAATTGATGCGCAACACCCGCAACAACCCACTGGAAGATCTGGGCATGCACCTGCCGGTGATCTGCGACCGCTATGAAATCCGCGATGATGTCTTCCCGGGCGCCGGTGAATATCGTGGTGGCATGGGTGTCGTAAAATCGCAGCGCTTTCTTGTGCCGGGCTTCATGACCCATGAAAGCGACCGGAACGAGGATGTTCCATGGGGCATCTTCGGCGGTGGAGAGGGTGTCACGGCGGCCGTGCGTATGCACAATCATACCAAGGACACACCGCCGATTGATGTGCCGGCAAAGATCTCTGGCCTTCGGGCCGAGGCGGGGGATGTCATCACCTATTTGTCGCCCGGCGGTGGCGGCTATGGGATCAGTCTGAAGCGCGATCCTGCCAAGGTTCTGGATGACCTGTTGGATGGCTACATTACCCCCGAGCATGCCCGTGACGTTTACGGGGTTGTCGTCAAACCTGTGACCAATGGCTATCAGTGGGGTCTTGATCTGCCCGCCACGGCCAAGCTGCGGGCGAGCATGGCTTTGGGTTGACACGCGGGCGCGCAGGCCGCTCTCTAACGGGGGCGGTGCGGCAGGTCTTTCCTGCCGCCCGCCCTCAATCATTGGGGCCGGGGCGATGGATCTGCGCGATTTTCAATATTTCATCTCGATCGCAGAGACTGGCAGCTTTTCCAAGGCGGCCATGGCACATACCATTGCCCAGTCGGCCCTAAGCCGGCGTATTCGTGATCTGGAACAAGACCTTGGCGTGGCGCTGTTTTACCGCAACGGGCGTGGGGTTGTTGTAACAGAAGCGGGCGAGACGTTTTTGGCGCGCGCGCGCAGTATTCTGTCCGATGTCGCGCAAATTCGCCAAGATCTGAATGCCACGCAGACCACATTGCAAGGTGTGGTGACATTGGGCGTTCCGCCATCGGTTGGGCTGGTGCTGTTGGCCCCTTTGCTGTCGCAAATCCGCTCTGACTATCCCGGAATTCAGATGCGCGTGTTAGAGGGTTTCAGCGGCTATGTGGCCGAATGGCTGGCCAGTGGCCGTGTCGATCTTGCGGTGCTTTACAAGGTGCGCGCAGGGACATTTCCCGATGCAGAACACCTGCTTTTCGAAGATATGCACTTGATCTCTGGGCGCGAAGCGCAATCGTTGGGGCAGGGTTCAACCGTGACGCTGCGCCAATTGCAAGGCGAAGACATGGCCCTTCCCGGTGCGCCCCATGGCCTGAGGATCTTGGTGGACGAAGCCTGTTCGCGGGCACAAGTAAGCCTGTCTGTCGCGATGGAGCTGGAGACCCTGCCCACCATCCGGGGCCTTGTCAGCGCGGGCACTGTCCGCACCATTTTGCCCGTCACCGCCGTTCAAGCCGAATTGCAGACAGGCGAATTGACCGCGCAAAAGATTGTTGAACCGGTGATCAGCCGTGAACTGATCTTGGTTCATGCGCCACAGCGCGCCAATGCTCCGGCAACGCGGGCGGTGGTGCAATTGATCCGCGATCATATCGAAAGACTTTTGGAATCAGGCGCTTGGCTTGGCCGGGTCTGAGCTGCGGTTCGGCTCGCGCACCGTCCCATGCAAAGCCACACGATATCGGGCTGTGTCTTTGTAAGGATCGGCAAGTTGGTATATGTGAGCGTTAATCCCGTGCCCCAGTTGCCGCGCCATTCCCCATAAGTTTGTGAAGATGACGATGTGATAAATCCCGAGCCAATCTGCCGATCTTTGCAGACTATCGCAGCTTGCCCGGCATGATAGGAATAAGGTGGGGCATACCTCGCGACATTAAAGCTGACCCTGCCGGGCAGAAGGAACCATCTTGGTGCTAACGACCCAATCTGACCAGACAACGCAGGTGGCAGCGCCTGCACGCATCCAACGGCGGCGTTTGCGCGTGCGCGGCACCTCGATCACGCTCTTGAAAGAGGTGCGTGAACGGGCCCAGGCGGACTTGGGCTTTGATGTAGAATACGAACTTTTGGACTTCATCACCTGCCAGCGGCAGGCTGCGATGCAGCCCGAAGGCTATGACATTTACGAGCAATGCTTCCACAATCTGGACATTGTCTGGTTTTGGGGGTCGCTGCAGCCCATCGACACACAGCGTATCGCCGATTGGAACAAGATCACCGACCTTTCCAAGGAAGGCGGCATCAGCAAATACGCATGGCGCGGGCATGGGGATGCGCCAGTGCGCAAACTTTATGTGCAGCCAGGCGGCTTCTTGGGGCCGAAACAAGGGCGCTACATTTCAATGCTGCCAACGGTCCATAACATGGACAGCTTCGGGTTCGACACGCGCGTGTTCGGCCAAGGCGACGTGAAGCGCCCGTCTTGGTCATGGCTGCTGGACCGCCGCGCCAAGGGGCGTATCGCATTGGTCGACGAACCCGCGATTGGCTTTTTTGATGCAGCGCTTGCCGCAGAATCGGCTGGAGAGTTGCAGTTTACGGATATTGGCAACATGTCGATCGCTGAGATCGATGGCCTGATGGCGCTGTTGGAAGACCGGCGCAGGCAAGGCTATTTTTGTGGAAGTTGGCGGACCGGCGAAGAAGCGGCGCGCCTTTTACAGGAAGACCGCGTCTCCGCGCAAAGCATGTGGTCGCCGGTTTATGGCCACTTGGGTAAAATGGCCGATGTTTTCGTGGAATCCGCACCCGTTGAAGGTTACCGCGCGTGGCACGGCGGGGCCAGCCTGTCGCGCCATCTGAATGGCCCCCAATTGGATATGGGTTATGAATACCTGAATTGGTGGCTGGGGGGATATGCGGGCGCGGTGATGGCGCGCCAAGGCTATTACATGTCTGCTCCCGAACGCACAAAGGCGGCACTTGCGCCGGAAGAATGGGCCTATTGGTATGAAGGCGCACCCGCTGCGCGCGATCTTTTGGGGCCTTCGGGCAAGGTTGTGGTCAAGGCCGGCGCGCGCAGAGCTGGGGGCACCTATGAAGACCGGGCCAACAGGATCGCGCTGTGGAACACCGTGATGGAGGAATATAACTATGCCGCGCGTTCCTGGGACCGTTTCATTCGCCGCGTAAACGAGGGGCAAAAATGATTGGACGTCCCAACAAACCCCTTGCACAGGAACCGCGCTATGAACTCATCGCACAGGTCTTGCGGCGCAATATCCTAAGCGCTGTTCTGCCAAAGGGACTTGTGCTTCTTGAAGGCCCGATTGCGGCCTTGATGCAGACCAGCCGGATGCCTGTTCAGGCAGCGTTGCGCATGCTGGCAGACGAAGGCCTTGTTCACCGGTTTGATGGCCGAGGCTATTTGGTGGGCTCTGAGGATCCGGCCTTGTCGCCGCTGAGGCGTGACATAAGCAGCTTTGCCCTGCACATCCCTCAACAGGTTGATGATGCGTTGCAAACGCGCGGCACGTGGCGGCACTTTTACGATGACATCGAAGAGCAGGTTGCCCTGTGCCAGGTCTTTGGGGAATTCCGCATCGTTGAAACGGAGCTTGCTGATTACCTGGGCGTATCCCGGACGGTTGTGCGCGATGTGCTTTCACGGCTGCAAGAGCGCGGACTAATCCGCAAGGATGCCAGCTCTCACTGGATCGCAGGACCGTTGACGGCCCGCACTGTGCGCGAAAAGTTTGAGCTGCGCGCAATTGTGGAACCTGCCGCGCTGCGCCTTGCCGCGCCCCATATCCGCTATAGCCAAATTGAAGAGTTTAGGGACCGAATCGGTACTGACCCAAGCCTGAAGCCCGAAAGCCTTGAGGATGCGCTGATGGACTATTGCATTGCGCAGGCACCGAACACAGCATTGGTGGAGATGATCCAGAACAACCAGATGCTGCTGACGTCGGTCAACCGGGCGCTGACGGGCCTTGGCTTGCCTGAGGATGCCATCGCGCTTGACCAGTATCGCACCCTTTTTGATTTGATTGCCCGGCATCCCATTGATTCAGCGGCAGAATACTTGCGCGATCATTTGCACATCATGGGCGCCAAGAATCTGGCACGCATGAAGATCGTCGCAATGATCAGTGAAACCGTCGGTTTTGCGCCATACCTCAGCCCGCGATAAAATGAACTATGGATTTAATATTGAATTTGATAGCGACATAAGAGTTTTCTTAAGGCACTAATTTCCAACAATTTGGCAACTTACTGCCCAAAACGACTGCAACTTCGCAACAAATGCCCGGTTGACATACTAATAAAACCGCTATGTTATACGAAGTACAGTTTTGGCGAGATCGGCGACGTGCGGTTTGCGCAGAACCGATTCGTGATTTGGAAAGAAGCAAGGGGCCGGTTGTGCGCAGCGCGCAGGGCCGCGGCAGGTCGTATGGCAACGCAGGCGGAAATCTTTCGGATCGACGGTGTGTCGAAAAGCTATGGGGGGGTAAAAGCCCTCGACGGCGTCACGCTTGAGGCGGGGGTCAATGAATATCTGTCTTTGCTCGGGCCGTCAGGCTCTGGCAAGACAACGCTTTTGCGGGTCATTGCGGGGTTTGAAGCCCCTGACAGCGGGCGCGTGTTCTTTCAGGGCCGTGACGTGACACACCTGCCTGCACATGAGCGCGGCATTGGATTTGTGTTTCAGAATTTCGCCCTGTTTCCGCATCTCACAGTGCGCCAAAACGTGGCCTTCGGCATGGCGAACGGTGTCGAGAAGGTTGCAGAGGCTGAGATTGCTGAGCGTACGCAGTCTGTCATCGACATGGTTGGCCTGACCGGAATGGAAGATCGCGGGGTCGAACAGATCTCTGGCGGGCAGCGCCAGAGGGTCGCTTTGGCGCGGACTTTGGTGATGCATCCCAAGCTTGTCTTGCTTGATGAACCTTTGGGCGCGCTGGACGCGAACCTGCGTGGCCGGATGCGCAACGAATTGCGCGCGATCCGCGAACGCATGGGCGTGACCTTCCTGCACGTAACAGGCAGCGAAACCGAAGCTTTGGCCATGGGCGACAGGGTTGTCGTGTTGGACCGGGGCCAGATCATTCAATCCGGCACGCCAGATGACGTATATTCCACGCCAGCAAGTCCGGCAGTCGCGCACTTCTTGAACCGCTTCAACCTGTTTGAGGGGTCGCTTTCTGGCGGGAACTTCACCGGGCCCTTTGGCGCGGTGGCCGCACCTACAGCCAGGCGCGCATCCGAAGATGTTTACGCTATCCGCTACGACCGTGTGCGCGTGGTGCCTGCCGCTTCCAAGGTCACTGGCCCTGCGCTGACAGCACGATATGTGGCAAGCGAATATCTGGGTTCATCGGTGATGAACTTCTTCGAGACCGCCGATGGGAAGGTTGTTGAAGTCGAGCATCACCTGAGCCTTGGCGCGCCCGAAACTTATGAAGCACGCCAGAACTACCTTCTGACATGGGAGCCGGATCAGGCGATTGTTTTCGGCCGGGAGGGCAAGTGATGACCGACGTAACCGTGGCTTCAAAGCGCCGGGGATCAACCTGGCTGATCTTGCCGGGGGTCGTGTGGATGGCCCTGTTCATGGTCGTCCCGATTTTGATGATTTGTTACGTGTCGTTCTGGACCCAGACGACCTTCAACATTTCCCCCACGCCGACATTGGCCAGCTGGAAGCAGTTCTTCTCCTCGGACACCTACACAGGTGCGCTTTGGACAACCGTACGCATCTGGCTGATCGTTTTGGCGATGACCTTCATCATCGGCTATCCAACAGCGTTGTTTGTGGGTCTTTTTGTCAAATCCAAGACCCTTTCAACGGTGCTTTTGGTGATCTGCGTGATCCCGTTCTGGACCTCTTTCTTGATCCGGGTTCTGGCCTGGCGGCCGATGCTGGGAAAAGAGGGTGCGATCAACATCATCCTCCAAAAGCTGCACATCATCAGTCAGCCGATCGAGGTTCTGCTGTTCACCGAGTTGTCGGTGGTCATCGGCATGACCCAGATTTACTGTGTTTTCATGGTGGGGCCGATCGCCTTTATGCTGGGCCGTATCGACCGGAACATCATTGAAGCGGCACGCGATTTGGGTGCGGGATTTGGCCGGATTTTCTGGAAGATCATCTTCCCGCTCAGCCTGCCGGGTGTTGTTGTGGGCGCCATCTTCGTAAGCGTGATGGTCTTGGGCGAATTCGCCACATCTGGCGCGCTGTCGGGCCGCAAGGTGAACCTGCTGGGCAACATCATCGTGACCCAGGTTGGCTCGCTGAAATGGGCGATGGCCTCGGTGACCGGGGTGATCTTGACGGTGGTCATGGGGATGGTGATTGCCGCCTTCCTGCGGATCGTCGACCTGAAGCAGGAGTTGTAAGCGATGGAATCGCGCGTTCTAAAACCGATCCTCGCCGTCTATGTCGTGGCGTTCATCCTGTTTCTTTATGGTCCGTTTTTCGTGCTGACCATAATCTCGTTCCAGCAAGGGCCTGATGGCGGGCCACAGTTCCCGATCACGGAGTGGTCGCTGTACTGGTACAAGCAGATCTTCGGGCTGACACCGCCTTCGCGCATCGCCCCATTGCCTGTCGGAGAGGCGCTTGTCCGCTCCTTGATCTTGGCATTCATGACGATGGTGACGGCCACTGTTCTGGGCGTGATGTCCGCCCAAGCGTTTCGACGCAAGTTTCGCGGATCGACCTTTGTCTTTTACATGATTGTGCTGGGCATGATGGTGCCGGGTGTCTTGACGGGCCTTGGCACCTCTCTGTTGGCCAACAATGTGATCGGGATCACCCGGCATTGGTACACGACAGCGTTTGCAACCCATGTCGCCTATACCTACCCCTTCGCCTTTCTTGTCATGCTTGCGATCTTGAACCGCTTTGATGCTTCTGTCGAAGAGGCCGCTTGGTCCTTGGGTGTCAAACCGTGGACAACCTTCCGCAAAGTCACTTTCCCACTGATCTTCCCGGGCGTGCTTTCGGCAATGTTGTTCGCCTTTACTCTGAGCTTGGATGAGTTCCCCCGTTCGTTGTTTGCTGCGGGCGGATCCGAGGATCAGACACTTCCCCTGGCGATTTACGGGACCTTCTCGGTTGAGATTCACCCAAATATCTTCGCCTTTGGGGTGCTGACCACTTTGTTCTCGTTCGCGCTTTTGTCGGTTTATGGGATCTTGATGGCGATGTCTGTTCGCCGCGCCCGAAAGCTGGCCATGCAGGAGGACATTGCATGACCATGACCGCGATTGTCACAGGGGCCGGATCCGGCATAGGGCAGGCCATTGCACTGCGCTTGGCGGCAGATGGCTATAACGTCCTGGTCAATGACTTCAGGATCGAGGCCGCCAAAGCAACCGCGGACATGATTGGCAGCAATACCGTTGCCATCGGTGGGGATGTGGCCGCCGAGGCGGACGTCAAGGCAATGGTCGCAGCCGCAGAGGCCGCTTTTGGCCCTGTGACGCATCTGGTCAACTGTGCGGGCCATGTGCATCAAGGCCGCTTCACCGACCTTACGGTGGATGATTTCGACCGCATGATCGCGGTGCATTTGCGTGGCACCTTCCTGTGCACCCAAGCGGTGCTCAAGGGGATGTTGTCGCGCAAGGCCGGTGTGATCGTCAACATCGCCTCGCAACTGGGCCAGATCGGCGGGGTTGAACTGGTGCATTATTCTGCGGCCAAAGCAGGCATCATCGGCATGACCAAGGCTTTGGCGCGCGAAGTTTCCGCCCAAGGTGTCCGCGTGAATGCCGTGGCGCCGGGGCCCATCAACACGCCCCTTGTCCGCAGCCTGTCTGAAGATTGGCAGCGCGCAAAAGCAGCAGAATTGCCGTTGGGCCGATTTGGGGAACCCCAAGAGGTGGCTGACACCGTCGCTTTCCTGTGTTCGCCGCAAGCCTCGCTTTTTGTCGGCCAAACCCTTGGCCCCAATTCCGGAGATGTCATGCTATGAAAGACGTCGTTCTGATAACTGGTGCTGGCATCGGCATCGGCCGCGCCACCGCCAAAGCCTTTGCAAAGGCAGGCTATCATGTGGTGGCGACCGATGTTTTGGCGGATGAAGGTGCCTCGGTTGTGGCCGAGATTGTGGCTGATGGCGGCACCGCCGAATTCCACATGCTTGACGTGCGTTCAACCGAAGCGGCCGATGCGGTTGTCGCAGCGGCCGAGGCAAAGCACGGCGCCATTGATGTTATTGTCGCCAATGCGGGCATCGCACACCGGGTTCCCTTGGATCAGATGACCGATGCCAAGTGGGACCACACGTTCGACATCGATCTGAAGGGAATTTTCCGCGTCGTCCGCCCAGCTTTGGCAGGGATGAAGGCGCGCAAGAAAGGGGCGGTTGTGGCCCTGTCCTCCATAATGGGCGTTGCCTATGGCTGGGACGAACATGTGCATTATTCAGCGGCAAAATCCGGCGTTGTGGGCCTTGTTCGCGGCCTTGCGGTGGAATTGGCCAAAGAGGGTATCCGGGTGAACGGCATTGCGCCGGGCTACATCCGGACGGCGCAGCTTTTGTCGAAGGAACATTCCCTCGGCCCGGAAGCTGCGGAATTGGCGGGGGGGTTTATCCCCATGGGGCGTATCGGTCAACCAGAAGAAATTGCCGATGTCGCCCTGTTCCTCGCTTCCAACGCGGCCCGCTACATGACGGGTCAAGTTGTAGTGGTCGACGGAGGTTTGCTGGTGGGGCGCTACTAACCCAAACGGCATTAAGTAACGAAAAATCAACTCGGAGGTACTGAAATGAAACACAGTTCACTATCCCGCCGTGGGTTCCTGAAAGGGACCGCTGGCGTAGCACTGGCCGCAGGCGGCATGCCGTTCCTGGGCGCACAACAAGCCTTCGCCGCGGACCTTGCCAGCCAAGAGCTGCGCACCGTTGGTCTGTCGGTGACCGTGCAAGACCGTATCCTGGCGGATTTCCAAGCCGCTTCGGGCGTCAAGTCAGTGTCGGGCAAAGCCGACATTTTCCCGAACACCCAGACCGAATTGCTGTCAGGATCGACCGCTTACGATTGCTGGGAAACTATCGGCGAGCGTCTGCCGTCGATCACCCAGACCGGCCTTGTTTCGCCCATCGCCACTTCGGCGCTGTCGAACTGGACCGGCGTCGGCGAAAGCTTCCTCAAGCCTGACCCGAAGTGGGAGGCCAGAGCGCAGATCGTTGGCCAAATCTACACCGACGAGTCGATGACCGCCCTTAACATGGTCCCGACCGTTTATAACTTCGACTCCATCGGCTACCGCCCTGACCTGGTTTCGGCGGAAGAAGCGTCGATGTGGTCTTCGCTGTTCGACCCCAAGTTCAAGGGCAAGACCGGCTTGAACGTTGACCCGCTGATCGCCTTCGGTCAGGCCGTTTTGGCCATGAACGAACTGGGCCTTCTGGACGTCAAGAACCCAGGCAACCCGGACGCGGCAGCGATTGAAGAAGCAGCCAAGTTCCTGATCTCGAAGAAGAAAGAAGGCCAGTTCCGCGCCCTTTGGGGTGACTTTGGTGAACTGGTGAACCTGATGGCTTCGGGCGAAATGGTTCTGGCAGATGCTTGGCAGCCGGCTGTTATGGCGGTGAAAGCTCAGGGCGTTCAGTGCTCTTATGCCACCATGAAGAACGGCTATCGCGGCTGGGCGATCGGTGTTTCGGCACTGAAATCCTCGCCCAACCTCGACGCAGTGACGGCTTATGCCGATTACTGGTTGTCGGGTGGCCCGGCTGTGGCTGTGTCGGAGCAGGGCTACTATTCGCCCAACGACAAGGTCAAGAGCGTCATGTCGGCCGAAAAGTATGCCTTCTGGTACGAAGGCGCACCGTGGGTTGGCGCCGAAGAGCGTGGCATCAAGGAAGGCGATCTGCGCGATGGCGGTTCCTTGGCAACGCGCGCAGCGAACGTCGCTTACTGGCACCAGTGGCCCGATGAGTACGACCTGCTGATGACCAAGTGGGACGAATTCCTGTCTGCTTGATCCAAATAAAATGACCGGTCGGGGCGCAAGCCCCGGCCGGGTGCTCTGTTGCAAGGAAAAGACCCGTGGCCTACGACCTTCAGCTTTCCCATATCGGCAAAGTTTATGACAACGGCACGCCCGCCGTCATCGACTTCAATCTGGATGTGGACAAAGGCGAATTCATCGCTTTTCTGGGGCCGTCTGGCTGTGGAAAGACCACCACCTTGCGCATGATTGCAGGGTTCGAGACGATTACCTCCGGGGACCTCATGATCCGAGGCAGCCGGGTGAACGATCTGCTCCCCGAAAAGCGCCCGACCTCGATGATTTTTCAGAACTATGCGCTTTTTCCACACATGGATGTCCGCCAGAATATTCGCTTCGGGCTTGATGTCAAAGGGATGGCCGCGCAGGAGGCCGATAGGAAGGTCGATCGGATTATTGATAAATTGGGCCTCTCGGATGTGGCCAATATGCGCCCCAACCGACTTTCGGGTGGCCAGCGCCAGCGTATCGCCTTGGCACGCTCTTTGGTTGTGGAACCCGATATTCTTCTGTTGGATGAACCACTTGGCGCACTGGACGCAAACCTGCGCAAGAGCATTCAAAACGAGCTGAAACTTTTGCAGCGTGAACTGGGCATTACCTTTGTGTTCGTGACCCACGCGCAATCCGAAGCCCTGGCCCTGTCAGACCGCATCGTTGTGATGAACGCAGGCCGTGTCGAACAGATCAGCCCGCCGCGCGAACTCTACACCCGGCCGCAAAGCCTTTTTGTCGCCCGTTTCATCGGGGCGAACACCTTGATCCCGGGTACGATCAAGGATTTGGGCAATGACGTTGTGAAGCTTGAAACCGCCTTTGGCGTTTTGACCGGAGAAAAGAACAACCAACTGGGTCTGGGCGATAAGGCATCGCTGGTTTTGCCGGCCGAGGCTGTCGATGTCTTGCCCGCGAACCTTTCGCCCGAGGAGGCCCGGCAGACCTATGGTACCAATCTGATCCGCTGCAAGATCACGCGGGCGCAGCTGATTGGTCATATTCTGCAGATGGCTGTCCAGCTGCCGAATGGTGACAGTATCGCCGTCGAAGGGCACGCCGACAAATATCGTGGTCAGTTCGATGCTGGCGCCGAGGCCTATGTCGCGTGGCAGGCCGCGCGATCGACCGTCATCAAACATTGAGGGGCACTCCATGCGCAAGACAACGGCCAGCGCCCTTTCACGTGACCTGCGAGATGGGCGCATTGATCCGCTTGATCTGGTAGAACAGGTATTCGCCAGGATTGACGCCGTTGGGGACGCCGCGATTTTCACCCAAACTTTGCGGAGCCGCGCCGAGGCAGAGGCGCGTGCCGCCCGGGAACGCCTGCGCGCGGGAAATCCTGTAAGCCTTTTGGATGGCGTGCCAGTTGCCTGGAAAGACCTTTATGATTTGAAGGGAAGGGTGACGACAGCCGGGTCAGTCGTTCTGGCCGACAATCCACCTGCCGCGCAGGATGCAGCTTTGGTGTCAGCAGGTGCGCGGGCAGGTCTGGTTACCATCGGCGCGCTGAATATGACGGAGTTCGCCTATTCGGGCATTGGCCTGAACCCGCACTATGGCACACCACGCAATCCCCACGGGACAGGCCCGGCCCGGGCACCGGGGGGGTCATCTTCGGCCAGCGGGGTTGTGGTGGCCAATGACATCGTACCGATTGCATTTGGCACCGATACTGGTGGCTCAATCAGGATCCCGGCTGCATTCAATGGGGTGGTGGGGTACAAATCTTCGACCGGGCACTATCCGATGGCGGGTGTTTTCCCGCTCTCCCACACGCTTGATACGTTGGGGCCCTTGGCTCATAGCGTTGAAGATTGCGTTTTGGCAGACACGGTGCTGCGCGGATTGCAAAGCCCTGTGGTCCGGGCGGCCCCGGTTGCTGCGCTGGATTTTGTCATTCCCGATGCAGTGATGTTTGACGCACTCGCCCCGGCGGTTGCCGCCAATTTTGCCAGTGCTGTGGACCGGCTGTCCAATGCAGGCGCGCGAATCCGCCACATCGCCTTGCCGGAACTCACGGAAACGTTGGAGCTTATAACCCATCGTGCCACACTGGCTGCGATCGAGGCGCTGGATTTGCACTGGGATCGGCTGCACGGGCCAGAGGTTGCACGCATCGACGCCCGCGTTGTTCGCCGCATCATGGCCGCCGCCAAAACAACAGCGGTTGATCTGTCGATCTTGATGCGTGAGCGGACCCGGTTGGTCGCACAGGTTGCAGGCAAAATCGGCGATGCCTTGCTGATCTGTCCGACAACCCCGTCAGTCGCCATGCCGATTGCCGCGCTTGAAGCAGATCAAGAAGTCTTTTTCCGCCACAATGGATTGACCCTTCGCAACACGTCGCTGGGCAACTTTCTGGATTGGTGCGGCCTGTCGATCCCTAATGGAATGGATACCGAAAAAATGCCTACAGCATTCATGATATCTGCCCCGCACGGCCGCGATAGCGCGGTTCTGGCGGCTGGACTTGCCGTTGAACAGATTGTCAGAGGTGCATGATGGCCGAAACTTTCCCGACCCTGTTTTCGTCGATCAAGCTTGGTCCGCTGACCTTGCGCAACCGTATCGCCATGGCGCCATTGACCCGGCAGATGGCCGAAGCGGATGGCACGCCCACCGATGAGATGGCTGCCTATTACGCCCGGCGCGCCCGTGGTGGGTTGGGCTTGATCATCACCGAAGGCACTTATGAACAAGATGCGTTTCAATCCCGCGCCTACCTTTCGCAGCCAGGCATCACAACAGACCGTCATCAGGCGGGCTGGGCCAAGGTGTTCGACAGCGTCCACCAGCACGACTGCAAGATCATCGTGCAGTTGATGCATGGCGGGCGGGTTTCAGACCCCCGCGTGTTGAATGGCCAGCCGCCCGTCAGCGCCTCGGCAACGCAAAGTCAGGGCTGGTCGCTTTACACCGACAGCGATGATGAAAAGCATATTCGGGGCATCGAAGGGCCGTGGGAAAAGGTGACCTTCGGGCCCGCCCGCGCCCTGTCAGTCGAAGAAATCCACCAGATTGCCGAAGGGTTTGCGGCTGGCGCGAAGCGTGCTGTGGATGCCGGCGCGGACGGTGTCGAGGTGCATGGCGCCAACGGCTATCTGTTGTGGCAGTTCATCAATCCCAAAACGAACCTGCGCACGGATGAGTTTGGCGGATCGGCGGAAAACAACATCCGCTTTGCAAAACTTGTCGGCGACAAGGTCCGTGCGGCCATTGGCCCCGAGAAGTTGATTGTCTTGCGCCTGTCGCAAGACGGCGTTGATGATTTTGTGGGTGCCTGGCCGGGAACCTCTTACGCGGCGGAAATTGGTGCGGCCCTTAAAGGGTCAGCGTATGATGCGCTGCATTGGGCCAGCTTCAACTATCTCGACAACCGTCAGACCGACGATGCAACGCCGATGCCAACGGTCCTGCGCAAGGCATCTGGTTTGCCCATGATAACAAACGGCGGCATCGCAGATGGCGCTCAGGCAGAAGCCGCGCTGACCGCGGGTGCTGGCGATCTTGTGGCCGTTGGCCGCCAGATATTTGCACAGCCAGACTGGCCCTACATCGTGCGTTCGGGTGCGTCATATGACTGGGCGCCGTTTGACCGCAAATACGTCGTCCGCCCACCGCTTGACTACGCGATTGCCTATCCGATGGGTCTGACCGACCCGAAATGGCCTACAAACTGATCACTTTAGGAGGAAACGACCATGGCTAAAAAGATCTACTGCGCCTTTGGCACCGACATCGATTCAGTCGCTGGCTGGATCGGTTCTTATGGTGGCGGTGATTCACCATCTGACATTCAGCGCGGCATTTTCGCCTCGGAAGTGGGCGTGCCGCGCCTGCTGCGCCTTTTCAAGAAATACGATTTGAAGACGTCGTTCTTCATCCCCGGCCACTCGCTTGAAACGTTCCCCAAGCAGATGGAAATGATCGTCAAAGACGGTCACGAAGTGGGCGCGCACGGGTATTTGCACGAAAACCCCATCGCCATGACCCCCAGCCAGGAAGAAGACGTTCTGGTCAAGTCGATCGAATTGATCAAAGGCCTGACGGGCAAAGCTCCACGCGGCTATGTGGCGCCTTGGTGGGAAATGTCTAACTCCACCGCGGCCCTGCTCTTGAAGCATGGCTTCACCTATGACCACTCGCAGGGCTATCGCGACTTCCAGCCCTTCTATGCCAAAGTGGGCGATAGCTGGAACACGATCGACTACTCCAAGACGGCCAAGGAATGGATGCATCCGCTTAAGCATGGTAAGGAAATCGACCTGGTCGACATCGCGGCCAACTGGTATGTTGATGACCTGCCGCCGATGATGTTCATGAAGAAGGCCCCGAACTCGCACGGGTTCGTCAACCCGCGGGACATTGAAGAAATGTGGCGCGATCAGTTCGACTGGGTTTACCGCGAAATGGATTATGCCGTGTTCGCATTTACCATTCACCCCGACGTGGCTGGTCGTCCGCAGGTTCTTTTGATGCTGGAACGCTTGATCGAGTATATCTCGAAGCATTCGGGCGTCGAATGGGCCCCCTTCGAAGATATCGCCGATGACTTCCGCAAGCGATATCCTTTCCAAGGCGCTGCGCGTCCGGAAGTGATCTAACTTAGCAGCGGGTGTCGGGCGACCGGCACCCGCCAATCCGAGAGAGCAAGATGTGCAACGCTTGCGGTAATCCGGCCGTTCCTGGCCATTGGACAGAAGCCGGCGCGGATACGCCCGGTGATCGCTTGCGCGCGCGCTTCCATCGGGCGGGTTTGTTGGACAAGGTTCTGCGGCCTTATGGCCTGACAGCCCATGATGGCGGTGTCGTTCCGGGTATTCAGTTAGGCACGCTTTCTGGTAACCAAACCATTGTTCAGGACCTCGGGCTTGTTTGGGCTGAAGCTGAACGGCTTTTGGGACGCGCGATTGATCCTTTGGACCCCGTGTTCTTGAATGACGACTGATTTTGCCGACGGACGCCTGCGGCTTACCGTCCTTGGCGGTTACCTCGGTTCTGGCAAGACGACGTGGCTACGCCACCAATTGCACGTGGGCAGTTTTGGCCCGGTTCATGTTTTGGTGAACGAGGCTGCCGAAACTGGTGTTGATGATGCGCTTTTGGGGGCTGCATCCGGGCTGACCTTGCTGGCAGGTGGCTGCTGCTGCTGCGCCGGTCGGCAAGATCTTATCCTTGTCTTGCGCGGATTGTGTGACCTGCGAAGCCAAATATCTTCTGACAATGAACGGCTGCAACGCATCGTTCTCGAAACAAGCGGCCTGGCTGACCCTGGCGCGATTGTCGCTGCGATTCAGGCGGATCCGGTGCTGGTCAATCACATCGTGATTGAGCAAACCATTGTCATTGTAGATGCGTTGCATGGGCTGGCGCAACTGCGGACGGAGCCTTTGGGGCGCCGACAGATCGGGTCTGCGGATCGCTTGGTCTTGACCAAGGGCGACATGGCCGATCCTGCGGCCTTTGCCGACCTGCGTGCAACCCTGCGCGGCCTGAACCCCACGGCCCCCCAATCAGCCGCCGTTCGCGGCGAGTCGCAGTCCTTGCCAGACCTGCCTGCCGACGTCTCTGCCCCGCCCTTGCCGCCCCTGTCGGATGAAGAAACCCGTGGCGCGATCTTTCCCACCCGTCTGACGATTGACGCCTCAATAGACTGGTCGGCCTTTGCGTTGTGGCTTTCGGCCCTTTTGCATGCCCGTGGTGATGACCTGGTTCGCGTGAAAGGCGTCCTGCGCACCCCTGCTGGACGTCTCTTGCTGCAAACTGTGCGAAAAGTCGTGCAATCGCCGGAAATCCTGCCCGAACAAGAGGGGAGGACAGAAGATGGCACCATCGTCTTTATCGGGCGCGGCTATAAGGGCGAGGATCTGCAAAAATCGCTGCACCGTTTCGCGGGCGTGTCGAAACCGAAAGGGTGAATGTTTGATGGTGCTGCGGGCCTGACTTTTGCCCGCGCAGCGATTGCGCTTTTGGTGGTTCGTATGGGGCTTGCTTGCGCCATACCCGTGCTGCGCCGCAACACGCTGTCGCTGACCGCGTCCCAAACGTGCAGGCCAAAGGCAATGGCAGATTCCACCCATTAAACGGACCTTCCGGCCGCAGCGCTTTGCGTTCAAATGGTGAAAAACCGCTCCGACCAAGCCGTTGTTTCATCGCAAAAAAACTTGTCCGGAATATGGGGAATCACCACGAGGGTGGGCAGCGGCCACTGGAGCAGCAATATCAACGCTGCAACCGCCGAAAAAAGGATGTTGTGGTGAGCCGGACAGGATTCGAACCTGTGACCCGCTGATTAAAAGTCAGCTGCTCTACCAACTGAGCTACCGGCCCACAACAGGGCCGCTGATTAGGTGCATGTGCCGGTGGGGTCAAGGGTAAAATGCGTAGGTTACTGGCAAAAAGCTGCGGCGCGGCGTATATGCAGACGATGGACCAGATGCGCGACCCTTCCGGGCTTGGCTTCATGAAGATGCATGGGGCTGGCAACGACTTTGTGGTGATCGACTCGCGGGGGCGAAACGCCCCTGTGGTAACGCCTGCGCTTGCCCAGGCGCTGGGCGATCGTAACCGTGGCGTGGGCTTTGACCAGCTTGCCGAGATCCGCGATTCGCAGACGGCCGATTTTGCTTTGGATTTCTGGAACAATGACGGCAGCCGCGCAGGGGCCTGTGGCAACGCGACCCGCTGCGTTTCGAATTACATGATGGCCCAGCTTGGCAAAGATGCTTTGACGCTGGTGACCGCCCGCGGTGGGTTGTCGGCGCGGCGGCGCGCGGATGGGCGGGTGTCTGTGAACATGGGTCAGCCGCAGCTTGATTGGGCCGAAGTGCCTTTGGCACAGGCCGTGAACATGCTGCACCTTCCCTTGCCCGGTGATCCTGTGGCCGTCGGCATGGGAAATCCCCACTGCGTGATGTTCGTGGCGGATGCCGAGGCGGTCGATCTGCCCCGGACTGGGCCGCTTTATGAACATGATCCGCTTTATCCCCAGCGTACCAATGTCGAATTTGCCAGCGTGATCGGTGCCAACCGTCTGCGTATGCGCGTCTGGGAGCGCGGTGCAGGCATCACCCTTGCCTGTGGGTCAGGGGCCTGTGCCACCGCGGTTGCGGCCCATCTGCGGGGGCTAACCGGGCGGCAGGTGACGCTGGATCTGGATGGTGGGGTGCTCGAGATCGATTGGCGCGATGATGGAGTCTGGATGACGGGCCCGGTTGCACATGTTTTCGATGGCTGGCTGTCGCCGGAATTTCTGGCGGCCCATCCATGAAGCCGCCCGTCTTTTCGACCCTTGGCTGCCGCCTCAACGCCTATGAAACCGAGGCGATGAAAGACCTTGCCGCCGCTGCCGGGGTTGAAGGGGCGGTTGTTGTCAATACCTGTGCCGTAACCGCCGAGGCCGTGCGCAAGGCCAAGCAGGAGATTCGCCGCCTTGCCCGCGAAAACCCCGGCGCTCCGGTGATTGTGACAGGCTGCGCCGCCCAAACCGAACCTGAAACTTTTGCCGCTATGCCAGAAGTGACGCGGGTGATCGGCAACCACGAAAAGATGCAGGCTGAAACCTGGAAAAGCCTGAAACCCGCCGATTTCATAGGTGACAGTGAAAAGGTGCAGGTCAATGACATCATGGCCGTGCGCGAAACCGCAGGCCATCTGATCGACGGGTTTGGCCGCCACCGCGCCTATGTGCAGGTGCAAAATGGCTGCGACCATCGCTGTACCTTTTGCATCATTCCCTTTGGCCGGGGAAATTCCCGATCAGTTGCTGCAGGCGTGGTGATCGAGCAGATCCGGCGTCTTGTCGACCGTGGCTTTCTTGAAGTCGTGCTTACCGGGGTTGACCTTACCTCTTGGGGGGCTGATCTGCCGGGCGCGCCGCGACTTGGGGATCTGGTGATGCGCATTCTGCGTCTGGTACCAGACCTGCCGCGCTTGCGGATATCTTCGATCGACAGCATCGAGGCGGACGAAAACCTGATGCAAGCCATCGCCACCGAACCACGGCTGATGCCGCATCTGCACCTTTCCTTGCAAGCAGGCGATGACATGATCCTGAAGCGGATGAAGCGGCGCCACCTGCGCGACGATGCGATCCGCTTTTGTGAAGACGCGCGCCGTTTGCGGCCCGACATGATCTTCGGGGCCGATATCATCGCGGGCTTCCCAACCGAAACCGAAGACATGTTCGAAAACAGCCTGCGCCTTGTCGCCGACTGTGGATTGACCTTCCTGCACGTCTTTCCCTTTTCAGCGCGCAAAGGCACCCCTGCGGCCCGGATGCCCCGCGTGCCGGGCGATGAGATCAAGGCCCGCGCCGCGCGCTTGCGTGCCACTGGGGAGGCAGCGCTTGCGCGTCACCTTGTCGTGCAACAGGGCACAACCCACCGCATCCTGACCGAATCTCCGCGTTTGGGGCGGACGGAGCAGTTCACCGAAGTTACATTTTCAAGTGACCAACCCGAAGGTCAGATCCTGACGGCCACCATCACGGGCCATTTGCAGGGCAGGTTGCTGGTGTCGCAACCCTAATCATACGGTGGGTTTGCTCTGCGCCGAAGGATGCTTCGGCCGGATCAGCGATTTTGCGGTGAAGGCCATCGCTGGCCAAGCCCGTGCTTCAGCCAGGCTCAGAGCTCAGCGCCCATGCGCCGTGACAATTGGCAGGCAATCCGCTGAACGTCGGAAATGATCTGTGACCGATCGCTTAGGGAAAGGGTTTCGGCCAGAACGCTGACGGCGATTGCCGCGATGGGGCGGTTGATCGAGTTCAACACCGTTGCGCCAAAGCAGATGATGCCCTCGGCAACCTGCTGGTTGTCGACGCTGTATCCATTCTTGCGAACCTCGGCCAGTTCGTCGATCAGCTGGTCGATGCTTTGCACGCTGGTCGACGTCAGAGCCTTGGGCAATCCATCGGGATAGAGCCGCTTCACCTCAAAGTCGTTCAGATGGCTTAAAAACGCCTTGCCAGTGGCCGTGAAGGCTGCAGGCAAACGCATTCCCGCGCGGAATTCAATAAGCGAATGACTGACCGTTGAATTGCGGGCGGCAAGATAGACAACTTCTTTGCCCTCAAAGACAGATAGGGTGATCGTGGCACCCGGCAGTTCGGTTTCTCTATCCCAAAGACTGGCAAATTCGGTGGCGACGTCGGACTGTTGAGCAAAGGCGTTGGACCAGCGCATCACATGCGGGCCAAGCTGAAACGTCTGGTCTATACGGCGAATAAGCAGTTCCAGTTGAACCAAAGTCGAGCACAAGACATGGGCAGAAGATCTTGCAATGCCCAATTCCCGCGCAATGTCTGATAGGGATGGGAAAGTCTTTGATTTTGCAACAAGATCCAATATCCGCACCCCCCGATCCAGGGCGGGAGCAAGCGTAGGTTTACGAATGTCCGATGCGTCAAGCTGGTCTTCGGCCATAGACTTTTCCAAAGCGAATTTGGTGAGGTTACACGCTTATTTATTTCTTGACAGCTTTTCATGTCAAGGGTTAGTGTTTTACCAACAATAATGCGTTCAGCATAGTGAACTCTATTCCGTCTTGTGCTGGGGTTGTTGGTCATCCAAAAAAGGGAAAATACCCGTGAAGAATTGCCGGGCGAAGGGAGAAATCGCATGGTCATGAGTGTCCGGGATTGGGCCGTACGCTTTAGCGAGGCATCTGATCGCGATCAGGCCATCGGAGCGATGGCACGTTATTACACATGCACATACATGTGGGATATGGGCACCCAAAAGGTCATCATCGAGATGGTCGATGGGAAGGTTTACCGTATAAATACGGATCCGCAGCCGCTGGATGCCTATGACTTCGTGTTGCGCGCAAGCGCTGCAACCTGGCGCGAATTTGCCCGTCCTATTCCTGCGCCAATGTATCACGGCATCTGGTCCGCGAGTTTTCGGCGCGACTTGAAGATGGAGGGGAATATTTTGGTGTTGATGCAGAACCTGCGCAACTTCACTCTCCAGTTCGAATTGCTTCGCAAGGTCGGTGTGCCGGTCTAGCGCGTTCAAGGAACTTCAAAACTCTGAAGGGTTTTACACAATGGCCAAACACTCGCCGGTCATCGGCCGCTATGTTACGATCGACGTGGACGGTTACGAATATAAGGTCTTTTATCTGCGCAATGGGCAGGGCCAGCCGGTGGTTTGCCAGCATACCGCCGGATGCCATAACCACCAATGGCGCGGGCTGTTGGAAGATGACTCCATCACCCAAAATTATGATATTATCGCCTATGATCTGGCGCGCCACGGCAAATCTGATCCGCCCTTGAACAAGGAGTGGTGGAAGGAAGAATATGCTCTGACCGCAGAGCATTACATGAACTTCATCGTAGCCTTCTGCGACGCGCTGGAATTGGAAAACCCGATTTTCATGGGGTCGTCCTTTGGTGGCAACGTCGCCCTTCAATTGGCACTGCACTATCCTGACCGCTTTCGTGCCGTTATTCCTGTCGAGGCGGCTGAACATGCGCCGGGCTTTTTCCTGGATTGGTGGCGTCACCCCCATGCCAACGCGGCGCAGGTTTGCGCAAGCGGCGTTTGGGATTTGATGGCGCCGCAGTCACCTGACATGGATCGCTGGCTGACCTGGCACTATTACACCCAAGGCGCCGAAGTGTTCAAAGGCGACCTCTTCTTCTACTCGATCGACCATGACCTTCGCGGCAAGCTTGGCAATATCGATGCAAAACGCTGCCCGGTTATCATGATGACCGGCACCTATGACTATCTGACGCCACCCGAGGCCACCGAAGAAACCGCGCGTCAGATTCCGGGCGGTATCTACATTGAAATGGAAGATATTGGCCACTTCCCGATGTCCGAAAACTACCCGCTTTTCGCTGTGTACCTGAAAGAGGCGCTGCGGATCATTGATGAGCGCACCTGATACACTGGCACCACAGACAAAGGTTTCGGCATGAAAATCATCGAGTTCGACGATAAGGGACGCCGCATCGAAACCGATGCCTCCGCTGCCTCGTCCAAGACTGGAAGCTCGACGCTGGCCCCGCGGCCGGTGCTGAATGCTACGCCGCAAGAACAGCGGCGCAGCAGCCGTAAATCCTCTGGCATCGAACTGCACATGTTCCAGACGGGAACGCTGCGCACAAAGACCAAATACATCAAGATGAACCAGGGCGAAGAGCCTTACGAAATTCCTGTGCCGTGGTTCTTGATCAAGCACCCGCAGGGCAATGTGGTGATTGATGGCGGCAATGCCATCGAAACTGCGATCGACAAGCGTGGCCATTGGGGCGCCGTGGTCGACGCCTATGACCCGATCATGCAGGTGTCCGAAAACTGCGTTGACCAATTGAAACTGGTCGATGTCGCGCCGCAATCTGTCCGGTTCGTGGTGCAAAGCCATTTGCACCTGGACCATACCGGCGCCATCGGCCGCTTTCCCAAGGCAACCCACATTGTTCAGCGCTCGGAATATGAATACGCGTTCAAGCCGCATTGGTTTTCGGCCGGTGCCTATATCAGGGCCGACTTTGATCGCCCTGGCCTGAACTGGAAGTTCCTTGGCGGCGAAAACACCGATAACTACGACCTGTTTGGCGATGGCACGGTGCGGATGATATTTACCCCTGGCCATTCGCCGGGGCATCAATCCTTTCTGATTACCTTGCCAAAAACCGGTCCGGTTCTGCTGACCATCGATGCTGCCTATACGATGGATCACTGGGAAAACAAGGCGTTGCCTGGACTTGTCGTGTCCTCGGGCAAGGCCGCAGATTCGGTTGCCAAGCTTCGTAAGGTGGCTGCCGACACGGGTGCAATGGTGGTTACCGGCCATGACCCGGTGACGTGGGCTGGTTTCCGCAAGGCGCCCCACGACTTTTATGACTGAGCCTGCTTTTACGACTGAGCCTGCACGCACGAAAAGAAGTATCATCTGGGAGGAGATTAAGATGATGAAGAAATTGGCTATGACGACTGCAATGCTTGCCGTTGCAACGACGGCCGCTTTCGCCGAAGGGGTGGACGAGCTTGATGCCGACGTGGCAGCGCGCCTCTATAACCCCGAAATGCTGGCCCGGGCCCAGCCGGTTGGGCCGAGCGCTTGGCGCGATTTCGTCGCAAAGAACCCGCCGCCATGGAAGATCGGCTATGCCTCGTCCTATGCCGGCAACACCTGGCGCGCAGCCGTGATGGATGAACTGCAAAACAGCATCATCCCGGAATGGCAAAGCCTTGGCCTGCTGTCGGAAGTTGTCATCACGCAATCGAACCTGAACGACTCGACGCAGATCCAGCAAATGCGCCAACTGGTCGACCAGGGCGTTGATGCTGTCATCGTTTGCTGCTCGAACCCGACCGCCTTGAATGCAACGGTGAAATACGCCGCTGACAAAGGCGTGCCAGTGTTCTCGTTGACCGGCTATCTCACCTCGGAATACGCGATCAACTCTTCGGTGAACTATCAGGTTGCCGGTTTTGAGATCGGCAAAGACATGGCTGACCAGCTTGGTGGCAAGGGCAACGTTCTTGTCGTGGAAGGCATTCCCGGCACCTCGGGTTCTGACAGCCAGAACCGTGGCGTCTTGGCAGGCCTCGCCTCTGCGCCCGACATCAAAGTCGTGGGCAGCGTAGCCGGCATGTGGACCGATCAGGTCGCCCAAGGCGAAGTGCAAAAGTGGCTTGCCACCAATCCGGGCCAGTTGGACGGCATCGTTGTGCAGTCTGCGGCTGAAATGGGCGTTCTGAACGCTGTCAAGCAATCGGGCCGTGGCAATATTCCGGTCGCGATCGGCGGCGAACTGGGTGCGCTTTGCTACATGCGCAACAACCCCGGCTACCTGAATACCTCTTACCAGGTATGGCCGCCCGCTGATGAAATCCAGCTGATCTGGAACGTGATGATGCGCACTCTGCAAGGCCAAGGCCCGAAAGTGCAATCCGTCCTCGTCGACCCGGTGAAGATGAGCCAAGCCGAAGTCGAAGCCGCAGTCCCCGCCGATTGCGACGAAAACTCGACGGCCTGGTTGAAGGTTGGTGCTGATCGTTGGGGTGCAAGCTCTGCCTACCTCGACCAGTTCTTCCTGAAGCCCGCTGATCCGCGCGCCTTCAAACAGTAAGCGTACCCTCTTTGAAGAGGGGTGCAACTCTGTGCCCCTCTTCTTTTCACGTTGAACCGCTTCCCGTTGAAATTCGCCACCAGCCCCAAGTTCACCCGATAGGTTCCAATGTCGTCTTCGCTGCCCATAGATACGCCTACCTTTGGGCGAGAGACCATCGCGGTCCGGGACGTGAAGAAATACTTCGGCCCGACGCGGGCGCTTGACGGGGCCTCTTTCTCTGCACGTGCAGGTGAGATTCACGCCATTGTCGGCGGAAACGGCTGCGGCAAAAGCACGATGGCCAAGGTTGTCTCTGGCATTCTGCCCATCGATGGCGGATCTGTCTCGATCCTTGGTGAAACCCCATCGACGCCGGCAGAAAGCCGCGCTCTGGGTATTTCGACCGTCTATCAAGAAGTTCTCGTGGCCGATGAAAGTTCGGTCGTTGACAATATTTTCATGGGCTCTGATCGGCTGTTTTCCAAGACCCTGTCACAAGAGCGCAAGGTGGCCCGCGCCCGTCAGTTGATGGAAGAGTTGTCGGGTGAACGCGTCGACCCGCACGCCTTGGTTGGCACATTGCCGCTGAGCATCAAGCAATGGATCACAATTGCCCGTGCCTTGCTTTCGGACCCCAAGATCCTGATCCTGGACGAAAGCTCTGCTGCGCTGGATTTTGACTCGACCGAACGGCTTTTCAACAAGATGCGCGCGCTGCGCGATGGTGGCGCCACGGTTTTGATCGTGACGCACCGGATCGCCGAATTGATCCGCATTTCGGACCGGGCCACCGTCTTGCGCGATGGGCGTGACGTCGGCGTTCTAGAGAAAGCCGATATCACCGAGCGCAATCTTTTGGCTTTGATGACCGGTCAAGACCGTGGCGTCGGCCACAGCGCCCATGTTGCCCCGCACCCTCCAACCCAGGAACGCGCCATAAAGGCGCGCGGCCTGTCGATCTGGCCAAACGGGCGGACCTTTGATTTTGATTTGCGCCGCGGAGAGATCGTCGGCGTTGCCGGGCTTGACGGGCAGGGCCAAGATGCCTTTGTGCGGGTCTTGGCCGGGGTGCGGCCTGCCTTGGCGGGCTTGGTTCAGGTGGCCGACCGCAATGGCACCTGGTCGCCGGTTCGCAACCTGCGCGAAGCCGTGGATGGCAAGATTTCCTACGTGTCGGGCGACCGAAAGCGCGAAGGCATCTTCGCCTCGTTGTCCATTTTCGAGAATATGGTGATGCCCCTATACCGTGAAAAGAAACGGGCGGGCATTCTGTCGATCATCGACTTTTCGACGCTGGTGGCTACCTTCACCCGCGAGGTTGAGAACCTTTTGATAAAATTCGGTGTCAAGGAAGACCGCATTACATCGCTGTCCGGGGGCAACCAGCAAAAGGTGCTTATCGGCCGCGGTTTTGCCATGCGGCCTGACGCCATCATTCTTAACGATCCGGCGCGCGGGATCGATGTCGGGGCAAAGTCGGAACTTTACAAGCACCTGCGCACCTTCGCCGAAGAGGGCAAGGCCGTGGTTTACCTGTCGTCCGAGATCGAGGAATTTCTGGGCTTTGCCACCCGCGTCATCGTGTTCCGCGATGGCATGCCATTTGACAGCTTTGATGGTCGCAAGTTGGAACCCAAGCGGGTGCTTGAGGCGATGTTTGGGCAAACGGATGGGTCCGGCCTTGCGACATCTTATGGTCTTGTGCCCAAGCGCGCGGCCAGTGTTGCGTCCGAAGCCGGGGCGCGGCTGATCGATGGCGTCCGCGTCAAGGTGGAAGTTCCGCCCGAGATCAAGCAGGCCATGGCCAGCGCGTCCGATTATGCCACCCGGCAGGTGCGGCGCGAAACCTTGGTCACCCCCATTGAAACTGTGGTCCCCTTGGCGCCCAAAACCATCCGCATTGTGGAATTTGATGCCGAAGGCCGTGTCAAAGGCGGGAGGCGGACATGACAGCCCCACAGGCCGCAACTGACGCAAAAGCATCGATCGAACCGCAAGGTGGGCGCTCTAACCCCTTCCTTTTGATGCCGATTTCCTTGTTCTTTGCGCTGCTGGCCTTTGCGGTTCTGCGCTCGCCCAATTTGATTACTAGTGCTGGGATCGGGTCGGCCATCATCGTGGCAACGCCGTTGATCCTTGCGACCTATGCGCTGATGGCTTCGGTGATTTCAGGGCGTGGCACGGTGGATTTGTCGATTGGCCCGCTGATCGGCTTTATCAACGTAACCCTGATCCAGTTGCATGGCGCGGGTTATCTGGGCAACCCGATCGCCGTGTTCCTTTATGCCATGCTGGCGGGCGCGCTTTATCAATTCCTGTTCTCGCTGATTGTCATCTATGTTCGGGTGCAGCCTATCATCGTGTCGCTGTCGGGCTATCTGGCGCTTTCGGGGATCAATCTTGTCATTCTGCCGCGCCCGGGTGGCATGGCGCCGGAATTCATGGCGGAATGGGGGTATGGCACCTCGATCTTCTCGCCCATTCTGGCCATTTTGGTGCTGGCTTCAGCGGCGTGGCTGCTGTTCACGGCAACGGCGTTTTACACCCATCTTCGCCTGATGGGGTCTGATGAGCGCGCGGCCTACACGTCGGGCGTGCCGATCACGACCGTGCGGATTGGGGCCCACCTGATTTCGGGATGTTTCGCCGGGCTGGCGTCAATCTGCTTTACAGCGCTGATATCTTCGGGGGATCCGTCGCAGGGCACCACATATACGCTGATTGCCGTAACCGCGCTGGTTCTGGGCGGCGCATCGCTGGCAGGGGGCCGTGGTGGTGTCTTTGGCTCGGCCCTGGGGGCGGTGAACCTTTATCTGATCACCTTCTGCCTGTCTTCTTTCAACTTTGGCGCGGTGCAAAGCTTTGTGACCAACCTTGCCTACGGCACGATTTTGGTTGTGTCGCTGTTGCTGACCTTGCTGATTCCGGTGATCCAACGACGGATCCGCAACTTTTCACCGCTTTTGTATTTCGTGGTGCTGTCGGTGGTGGTGCTTGGGATCATCTTGCACGCAACCTATGACTATGCCGCGCTTGGAACAGCTGGCCTTGTGCTTACCGATCCCGTTCAAATGCAAGCTGTCCTTGTCGGCCCACTGGAGATTGGCGTGGTTGACGCCGGGACCGAGGCTTTGCGCCTGCAAGTCGCCCCTATGGTTTTCGGAGTGCTGATCCTGATTGTGGTGGCGATATTCCTTCGCCTTGCCGTCGGCCAATCAAGCCGCAAATCAATCGGGCCCGCTGTCACGGTGATTTTGGCAGGGTTGGTGTTGGCGTCGGCCTTGTTCATCTCGCAAGAGGCCAAGCGGCAGACCAAGGACGTCCCGGCAACAGAGGCAGGTAACTGATGGATACTTTGCCAAAACTCAGCCTGCCCGCCCGCATATTGGGCCTGTGTATCGCGATTGTGCTGACGCTGATCGGCGCAGGGTTTGGTTTTGCGCAGGGCGCGTCTGTCCAGATTATAATTCTGTCTGCAATTGCCACGATGGCGCTGTTTACCTGGGGCTGGCGCTATGTTCTGGGGCAGTTCCTGGAGGACGGTCAGGAAGCTACAGATGGTCCAACCCCTTTGGGCCGGGCTTGGCTGGCCTATCGTTGGCCGCTTCTTGGGCTGGCCCTGATCCTGCTTGCCTTCATCGTGCTTTCGTTGACGGTGGAAGGCTTCTTCAACATCTGGAATGTGATTTCGCTGATTATCCTGTTGGCGATCTTGATCCTGACCCGGACACTTGGCCGGCAGTTTCAGCAAAACCGATCCGCCTTTATCGGGATCATGGTCTTGGCGGGGTTGTTCTCGGTTGGCTCCATGAACATCGAAGGTTTTGCCTCTGGCAATAATATCAAGTCGATGCTTCTGTTTGCCTCTTTCCTTGGGATTGCCTCGATCGGTCAGACGTTGGTTGCCCTTTTGGGGGGGTTGGATCTGTCCATTCCCTTCATCATCGGCGCGGCGAACGTTGGGCTTTTGTACCTCATGGGTCTTGGCGTTCCGCCCTGGCTTGCGACCATTCTGGTGCTGGCCATCGGGGCCCTTCTTGGGACCATCAACGGGCTGTTGAGCTATAAACTGCAAGGGCAAGCGCTGATCGTTACCCTTGGCACCGGCTTTGCCATTTCGGGCGGCGTGCAAATCGTCACCTCAATCGGCTCTGCTTATGGCGGGAACGTGTTCGGCACAGTCCCGGCTTGGCTTTCCAACATCTCGGCGATGAACGGCACCACCTTTGGCCTGCCATTCCCGCCGGTTATTCTGATCTGGGGCCTGATTGCCTTGATCCTGATCCTTGGGCTGAGGCTTACGGTCTATGGCCGCTTTCTCTATGCGCTTGGCGTCAACCGCACCTCGGCAAGCCGGGTGATGATTTCGGAAATGCGCTACTGGGTCATGATGTACACCCTGTCGGGCTTTTTCGCGGCGCTGACGGGCAGCCTGCTGCTGGGCTGGTCTGGAGGCGGTTTCATCGGCGTTGGTGACCAATACCTGTTCCTGACCTTGGCCGCAGTTGTCGTGGGCGGGACGTCGCTTTTGGGCGGGGCGGGCGGATATGGCTTTACCGTGATCGGGGTGCTGGTCCTGCAGGTCTTGTCTTCGTTTCTTGTCGGCATTGGCCTGAACTTCCAATGGCAACAGTTCATATTCGGGCTGCTGATCTTGCCGATGGTCGCGCTTTACGCTCGCTCGCCTCACATTCGAACACAGATCTGAGGGGGCAGATATGCAATCCAAAATAATCCGCAAAGGGAGACAGTAATATGGCGGTGTTTCAGACAACCGACCTGACCGCGGCAAGCTACTCGGCTGCTTTGTTCGGTCTTGCTGCAACGGCGATCCTGCTTTTGATGGGCACATCCTGGGTCAACCGCTCTTGGCGACTGCCCGTCGTTCTTTGCGCGCTTGCCGCGCTGGTCGGTGTGGGTGCGGCCTATGAAGGCCGCGCGGCATGGGCCGTTGGGGGCGGGGTGCCGGTGGTTTATCACTATGTCGGTTGGATCGTTTCGATGCCGCTGCAGGTGATGGCGCTTTATTTCATGGCCAAGACGGCCGGAAAACTTGGGGCCGGTTTGTTCTGGCGGCTGGTTGTCGTTTCCGTGCTGATGGTTTTCGTGCGCTATTTGGGCGAAGGCGCTTATATGCACCCAACCTTGGCCTTTCTCATCGGCCTGGTCTTCTGGCTCTATGTTCTGGGTGAGCTGTACTTTGGCCTTATGGATGACGTCATCAGATCCGCCACCGGCGATCATTTGCGCCGCGGCTATTTTTGGCTTCGTTTGATCGTGACCATCGGCTGGGCCATCTATCCTTTGGGGAACTTTCTCACGGCCTTTGCGGGGATGATGGACGATGGCAGCCTGACCGTTGCCTATAATGTTGCCGACATCCTGAACCGCATGGCCTTTGGCGTTGCAATCCTTGCCACAGGCGTTCTCGTTTCCGAGGAGCGCAGCCATGCGTAACCAACCCATCCTGACATTCCTGCTTATCGAAGAGGGAGAACGCACATGAACGGTGCAGACGTCATTGCCATCATCATTCTGGCCGCGATCGTCATCGCCGTGGCCGCCTATTTGCTTCACTGGCTGTATCGCAGATCAACCAAAGACGTGAGCTTTGTGCGCACGGGCTTTGGGGGCGAGAAGGTTATCATGGGCGGCGGGGCACTGGTGCTTCCGATCCTTCACGATATTACCGAAGTCAACATGAACACCCTGCGTCTGGAAGTGACCCGCGCCCGCGAAAAGTCGCTGATCACCAAAGACCGGATGCGGGTTGAACTGACGGTGGAATTCTATGTCCGCGTTTCGCCCACCATTGATGCTGTTGCCACGGCGGCGCGGTCTTTGGGCAACCGGACAATGAATGCCGAGCAGCTTAAAGACCTCGTTCAGGGTCGTTTTGTCGACGCCATGGGTGGTGCTGCGGCCAAGATGTCGCTGGAAAGCATCCACGAAAACCGTTCGAGCTTTGTCAAGGAAGTGAAACAGGAAGTGGCCGAAAGCCTTGCGCTGGATGGCTTGGAGCTGGAATCAGTTTCGCTGACCTCGCTTGACCAGACCGACATCAAGCTGTTCGACCCGTCCAACACCTTTGACGCCGAAGGTTTGACGCGCCTGACCGAACAGATCGAAAGCCGCAAGAAAAAGCGCAACGACATCGAAAAAGACACTGCGGTTGCGATCCGCGCCAAGAACCTCGAGGCCGAAAAGCGCAGCCTCGATATCGCGCGCGACAGTGAATACGCCCGGCTGACCCATGAAGCCGAAGTTGCCGTCGAACGCGCCCAGAAGAAGGCGGAAATCGCCAATGAAAACGCGCAGCGCGAACGTCAGATCGAAGATGTGAAGATCCAAGAACGCGAGGCTGTAGAGCGGACGCGGATCGGCATGGAACAAACGATCGAGATGCTGGAACTGAAGCGTCGCGAGGCGATCAGCATTCAGGAACAAGCCCGCGAGATTGCGATTTCGATGAAGTCGAAAGAACGCTCCGAAGCGCAAAAAATGGCAGAAGATGCCCGCGCGTTGATGATCGAAGCACAAGAGCGCGTGCAGACGATCCGTGATCTTGAAATCGCCAATCGCCAAAAAGCGATTGAATTGATCGACGCCGAACGTATCGCTGAAGCCGAAGCCACCCGCAGCCGCATTCTGGCCGGGGCCGAAAAAGGCGCCGCTCAGGATCTGGCTGATGCTGACCGGATTGCGGTTTCGGCGCTGGAAGAGCGTCTGCGGGTCGAATCGCAAGGCAAGGAGAAGCTCAACGCGGCCGAGAACCTGCGCTCTGATGCCAGCCGGAAATCCGCGCTTCACAAAGCGCTGGTCGAAAACCTGCCTGAAATCATCCGCGAAAGCGTCAAGCCGATGGAGAAAATCGGCGAGATCAAGATCCTTCATGTTGAAGGTCTTCCGGGGATGTCGGGCAACGGTGGGTCCGGCGGTTCGGGTGATGCAGCCCATGCAGATGGCGGCGGCAATGAGGGCAATCTTGCCAATCAGGTCGTGACCTCTGCCTTGCGGTACCGGACGCAGGCCCCCTTTGTGGACACGCTGTTGGGGGAAATCGGGCTGACGGCCGATTCCGTACACCGGCCGCACACCCTGCAAGACCTGTCGAAGGTTGTCTATTCTGAGCCCTCGGCACCGGATGTCAAAGGCAAGGGCGCCAAGCCGGCCAATTAACAAAGCACTGAGGCGCTCGTTCTGAGCGCCTCAGCCTGAACTTACCCGTTCCCCAAGACAGCGGAGACACGCCATATGTCGGATCAACAGAATGCCCCCAATCTTGATCGTGGCATATTGATCTTTTCAATCTGGGCGGTGTTCGGATTCTTGGGGCTTGGCGTTGTTCTGGAAGGGTTCAAGCGCGATCTCTGGGCGGTGTCCGCCATTGGCATCGGTGGGATCGTTCTGGCCTTCGTCGCGCATATCATCGTCAACGGCATCTTTGACACGGGCTTTACCAAGGGCGAGACGGCTTTGGGGATCGGTGCTTACGGGCTTTTGGGGTTGGTCTTCATCGTCGCGGCTGCAGATGGCGGCATGTCGAAGGCGGATTACTATTCCGGTCTTACCTTCTTCGGCACCTTGGCGGTTGGGTTTCTTGCCTATCTGTCCACCCGACACGGATTGCGCGGGGCTTTCTCGCGCTTCCACCACAAGGCTGGCGATCAGAAGGCTGGCGATGGTCAGGCGGTAGCGCGATGACATGGCTGCTTCTTTATCTGCTGTTCTATACCGCCGTCGTTCTTTACTGGGCGCGGCTCGCGGCCAAAGCGAACGGTGATTTTGAAACCTATTTCTCAGCCGGCCACCAAATTGCACCATGGGTTTCGGCTTTGGTTGTTGCGGGGGCTAGTGTATCTGGCTGGCTGGTCTTGGGGGATGCCGGGCGCATGGCGAGCCAAGGCTTTGGCTGGCCGGGGCAGTTGCAGGCCGGCATTGCTTTGGCACTTCCGGGCGTCTTCTTTTTCAAACGCTTCTGGCTGATTGCCCAACGTTTGCGGCTGTCGTCGCAGGGCGAGGTTTTGCGCGCCTATTATCAAAGCGAATTTCTGGTGGTCTTTTCGACCCTTGTCGCGGTGCTTTTTGCCGTCGGATTTGCGGGTATGCAGCTTGGCGCGTTGTCGCGACTGCTGGCGAACCTAAGCGATGGAATGATTTCGGTTTCGGTTGCGGCGACGGTCTTGTCGCTTGTTCTTTTCGGGTACGTTGCGCTCGGCGGGATGCGTGCTATTGGCTATTTGGGGGCGGTGCAGACGGTTTTGCTTGGCGCAGTGATTGTTGGCTTTGCCGGCTTTGCGATCATGTCATTGGGCGGCTTTGGCACTTTGAATCAAAGCTTGCAGAAACTGGCTGCGGATCCTGCCAACGCTGGCCTGTTCAATGTGGCGGGGGTCATTCAGTTTACCGCAGGGATCGGGCGTGAAGCGGCTGTCGGACATGAAGGCACCGCTTTGGCCAGCCTGGGGTTGGCCATGGCCCTGATGGGGTTTCAGGCCAGCCCGCTTGCCGCCAAGATCATCTTGTCGACCCGCTCTCCTCGCGGCATTGCCGCGGGCCAGACTTGGGTGATGGCAGGGGCATTCGGGGGATTGTTGGCGCTGTTTGTGACGGCTTTGGGGGCATCGGCGCTGATTGATCCGGGGCTTGCGATTTCTTCGCTTCTGGCGTCGTTGTCGCCCTGGTTTTCGGCCTGGCTGTTCATTGGGCTTTTGGCCGGTGTTCAACTGGTTGCCGGACTTGGGCTGCTGACGGCGGGCGAGGCTTTGGTGCGCCACATCTACAAGCCCTGGTTTCACTCTGGCCTGAGCCGCAAGGCCACCGTCACCGTCACCCGCGTTGTCGTGGGCCTGCTGGTTTTGACATCGGTCCTGATGCAAGTGCTGACACCGGTCACCCTTTCGGTTCTGGGCGGGCTGGCGCTGCCTTTGGCGTTTCAACTTTGGACGCCGCTTTTGGGCATCACCTGGGCGCGCTGGATCACGCGGCCAGCGGCGATAACCGGTGTTGGTTTTGGGATTGCGGGTGTTTTGCTTACCGAACCCTTTGGCCAAGCGGTTCTAAGCTTTTTCGGTCTTGATCTGCCTTGGGGCCGTTGGCCCTGGACGCTGAATTCCTCGATCTGGGGAATGGTTCCCAATTTGGCGGTTGTACTGCTTATTTCGCTTTTCACCCAACGTCTGCGCCCGACAGAAGAAGCGCTTGATGTGCAACAGCTTATGCATGTCACCTTGCGCACAAGCGCCCGGGCAGCGGCGCTTAAGACCACGGCTTGGTCTGTTGTTCTGGCTTGGCTGTTCCTTGCTGTCGGCCCCGGTCTGATCTTTGGAAATGCTGCGTTTGAGGGTGCCGAAGGCGCTTGGCTTGTTGGTCTTCCATCGCTGTGGGCTTGGGGCTTGTTGTTTTGGGCTCTGGGGTTGGGCATGGTATGGTTTCTGTCCTACAAGATGGAGATGGCCAGCCCGCTGCACATCGACATCCCGACATTCGAACCGCCGCGGCGTCTGCGCCGCGACCAGTCCGCCGCAGAACAAATGCGCTTGCGTGCCTTGCTTATCACCGTTGGCGTGGTTTTCGCGCTGGCCGTCATTACAGCCCTGACCTTTGGGCAATGAGAGAAGCCATGATCCCGACATTTACCTTCAACACCACTGCCAGCATTCAGTTCGGCCCCGGAATTCTGTCACGTCTGGGCGATCTGGCCCGGATGCGCATGGGCGGCCGTGTCATGGTCGTTACCGATCCGGGTCTGGTTGCCACGGGTATTGTCGCGCGGGTTGAACAAATCCTGGGCGAGGCATCGGTGGATTTCGTGATCTTCACCGAGGTAGAGGCCGATCCCCCCGAAGCGGTGATCCTTAAGGCCGTGGCCGCAGCGCAAAGCGCGGGGGCGATGGGTGTCATCGGCGTGGGCGGCGGATCATCTTTGGATGTTGCCAAACTGGTCGCGCTTCTCGCGGTTGGGAAAGAAGAGTTGAAGGACGTTTACGGCGTTGGCAATGCCAAGGGGCCGCGTCTGCCGTTGATCTTGATCCCGACCACTTCGGGGACTGGGTCTGAAGTCACCCCGATTTCCATTGTCACCACGGGTGCCGCAGAAAAGATGGGTGTTGTATCGCCGATCTTGATCCCCGATCTGGCCCTGCTTGACCCCGAACTTACCTATGGCCTGCCGCCACATGTGACAGCGGCAACGGGCATTGACGCAATGGTGCATGCAATCGAGGCTTATGCCAGCGCTTCGGCAAACAACAACCCGGTCAGCCGCATTCTGGCATTAGAAGCGCTGACATTGATGGGGCGGTCAGTTCTGACGGCCGTGAATGATGGCCGCAATGCCGCCGCGCGCGGCGACATGCTGCTGGGTTCCATGCTTGCAGGGCAGGCTTTTGCCAATTCGCCGGTGGCTGCGGTGCATGCCTTGGCTTATCCCTTGGGCGGGCACTTCCACATTCCCCACGGGCTGTCGAACGCGCTGGTCTTGCCCCATGTCTTGCGCTTCAACTGCGCCACAGCGCCTGAAGCCTATGCCGAAATGGCGCCCTATGCCTTCCCGGATCTGGCACGCTTCCAAGGCCAGGAACGCGCCGCAGCTTTCTGCGACGCCTTGGCAGATTTGTCGCGTGACTGCGGCCTGCCGCTGGGTCTGAAAGCCATGAATATCCCGCGCGACTGGCTGCCGCGATTGGCCAAAGATGCGATGAACCAGACCCGCTTGTTGGTGAACAACCCCCGCCCGGTGACAGAAGCGGATGCTCTGGCAATCTATTCCGCCGCTTACTAAGCGGTCGGTGCTGGAAGGTTTGCAAAACAGGGGCCGCCAATGCCGAAAGACCTGCCGGGACAAAGGGGCGACTATGCCCGAGAAGTCTTGCTGACAACGCGTTGGGATGACAACGACCTTTACGGCCATCTGAACAATGCGGTGCATTACCGGTTGTTCGATACCGCGGTGAATGGCCTTTTGATCCGCGACTGCGGCTTTGATCCGGTGCATTCAGAGCTGATCGGCGTCGTTGCAGAAAGTGGCTGTCGCTACTTTTCCGAACTGCAGTTCCCCCATCCTGTGATCGCAGGGGTGCGGGTGGGCCGCTTGGGCAACAGTTCGGTTCGCTATGAGATTGGCCTGTTTGCCGAAGATGCGCTACACGCGGCGGCTGAAGGCTATTTTGTGCATGTCTTCGTCGGTCGGTCAGATCGTCGCCCCCGCCCTTTGCCAGCGGCGTTCAGGGCTGGACTGTCAGCGCTGGTGCCCTAGCTTTCCGGACCCTGCCCTACCGAAGCCCAGGCACAGCGGGACGCCATGCACAGCGCGCTGGCCAAAGCTCAGCCCTTGGCCATTTCGGCGACCAAGCCGTCATGATGGGCCTGTACCAATGCCTCATAGGCGCGCAGCTTTTCGGGGGTGAAGTGCTGTTCTTCGGCCAAAAGGTTGACCGTGCCCTGCACCTGACCCCCTTTCACCACGGGAATGTTGATGCAAGAGCCCAGCCCCAGCGAAGTGATAAGCGCGTGGTCGAAGAAATACTTTGCAAACTCGGGCGTGGTGTTGGCGACAAAGGTCCGCTGACCGGTGATGCAATGGTCGTACCAGCCATCGCGCGTCAGGGGTTTCGTGCCGGATACAGGGTATTCAACAGGGTGTGACGTAAAGCTGCGACGGGCAAGGCCCGCGGCCTCATCCTGGGTGGTGATGGTGAAAAGCCGCGTGCCTAGGGCGGCACAGGCGTGATGCAGGCTTTCGTAAGGTTTGGGCATTTCTGGCCTCCGCAAGGGTACAGCATGGGAACACGCGCTGCAAATCGGTGCAAGGCTTAGCGGGCAAAGCCGCGCGCCAGCAGGGCGATAAGATCTGATCGGGTGACAATGCCAACAAGACGGCCATCGTCCAGAACCGGGATGGCCTGCTGTCGGTTGCTGGCAAGGATATGCGCCAATTCACCGGCGCTGGCTTCGGGTGGGACAGTAATGCAGGGCTGTGCCAGATCACCGGTGGTTTGCGATGGGTTTGGAGTGCCGATCCAAACCTCGTTGGACACCAGCCCGATAAAGCCCGCATCCCCAACCACCGGAAGGGACTGAAAGCCATGGCGTTGGAATGTCTCTGCCAGCACCGGCAGCGGGGTGTCTTTCGCAACGGTGACCAGATCGCGTGACATCAGATCCTGCGCGGCCAGCGTGCCCAGCGGGCGGCTTGCGGCATCTACCTCGGCGGCGGTGAAAAGGCGCGTCACATCTTCAACACCAATATTGGCGTCAAGCCGCAGCCGCGTCAAAAGCTCGGCCATGGCATCGGGCGAGGGCAGATGCCGGCGGTCTGGTGACGGATCGGCTGTGCCATGGGCAGAAACCTCTGGCGGTTGGCGAAACGGATAGACCCGACCTGTCATGCGCGCCCAAAGAACGCCAAAGGCAATAAGGCAAAGACTTCCCAAGAAGATCGGGGACCACAGATAAAGCAAAGGGTCGTTTGGTGCGCTTAGGGCGGTAAACAGGGCGACAGCACCGCTTGGCGGATGCAGCGCCCGTGCAAAGGCCATCGCAAGAATGGCCAGCCCGACCGACAGCATGTCGGTTATGATCGGCGGTAAGGCCAAAGATATGACCAAAAGCGCCACCACAGCCGATAGCAGATTGCCCACCATGACTGACCATGGCTGTGCAAGCGGACTGTTCGGCACAACAAAGATCAAAAGCGCACTTGCCCCAAAGGGGGCGATCAGCAACGGAAAATGCAATGCATCGCCCCTTGCGGCACTGGTCCAGGACAAGACACATGCCGTCAGGCCCAGACCCGCCGCCGCCCCGACCCCGCCCCGCAAAGCGTCGGCCCAATTGCCAGCAGGCAGGGCAGGGCTGATGGCGCGCAGCAGTTTCATGGGGCAGGCGAAAGGGCTTCGCCGATAACCACCCAGCCATCGCCCGGTTTCGGCACTGTCGGTGTCGGGCCTGATTGCCACAAAAACAACAAGACCACAGCAGGTTCCTTCGGCGCATCGGCCTCTGCCAGCACTTGCCAATGCAGGCCAAACCCCTCGGCCAGCAGGCCTTCGGCGTAAAAGGCAATCTCTTCGCCGTCGATCATGTCATCGGTTTCGTCTTGCGCCTGCCAGTCTTCCTCTTCCCACCAGACAGCCTGGCCTTCAATGTCGGGATGGCGCAGGGCAAGTTTTGCCAAGGGCGCAAGGAAGATCTGGTGTGGTGTTTGGATGCGGGCCATGCGGTGTTCCTCTCAGCCCTTGGCATGGCAGAGCGAAGGTCAAGGATCAAGTCTGCCGACACGGGGTAAGAAACGGGTGGCCATGTCTTGGGCCCGGTTCAGGGGCCCGCTGATAAGGACCTATCGCTTCATCATGGCCAGCCGGATCAAGGCGCGTTCCATCACGGCCATGGCGGGGGCCTTGGAGCTTGACCGCAGGGTCAGGTCGGTTTCCACCAAAAGGGCGAGCGCCTGTTCCAGCGTTCGCATGCCCCATTGGTTGGCCTGACGCTGCACCGCATCGCGCAGTTTGAAAATCACCCGGGCCTTGTTGATGCCGGCCGGATCGGCGGCAACCAGATGAAGGGTGCGAAAATGGCGCAATGCAGCAATGCAGATCGTGACCGGCGCGGTGCCTTGACCTTCCAAACGTCTTAGAAGGGGCCCAATGGCCGGGGCGCGGCCTTCAGCGGTTGCGATGATAAGATCATCCACCTCGGCCTCGATGGTGCCGGGGGCCATGGCGGCCACTTCGGCCGGGGTCAACGGGGTTTCATCGCCCCATTTGTAAAGGGAAATCTTTTCAAGGGTCTGGCGAAAGTCGCCGGGATCAAGCGCGCGGGCAAGGGCGGAAAGATCCGCCATTGCCGCCGCGGAAATCTGGGAAAGCCCGGCCTTCTTCAACGCATCTTCGATTTCTTCGCGGCTGGGCGGGTCATCGTAAAGGCCAATGCAAACCGCGTTGGGGTGTTTGTCAAACAGGGTCTTCAAGGTGGACTTTGCCGTCAGCCCCCCGGCCGTGACGGTAATCTGCGCATCCCCCGCCCGCCATTCCTTGAGCGCGGTTGCAATGGTCTCGGTCAACCCGTCGGTCGCATCCTCGACAAAGGCCACGCGCGGCCCCGGAAAAAATCCCACGGATTTGATGGCATCAATCAAAAGCGAGCCGTCTTTTCGCAGTTCGGCCGCAGAAATTCGCGTCAGCCGCATTTCGGCCTCGCCTTCGGGCCCGATCAGAGCGCTGATCGCCTCTTGCCGTTTCAGCGCAACGCGCATCGGATCGGCCCCGAACACCAACAATCCGGTGTGGGCAGGATTTGGCTTTGCGCAATAACGGCTGGCCTCAAGCCCTTTCAGAATCATGGGGCAAAGCGGGGCGAAGCGGCCAAGATCTGCATCGCGATCTGGTCAGCCAGCAGGATCATCAGCCTTTCTGCCGCGTCCGCCTCGGCCGAAAGACCGGCAACGGTCGCACTGGTCGCCGACCACGAGGTGAAGTTCTCCGCCGTGCCGCCGGTCAACCGCGCGCCGCTTTCCAGATTGCTCAGCGTCCAGTCAACCCGCCCTTTCAGGTTATACCGGGTGATGGCGTTGCTGGTGGTATAGCCCGCACCGACAGATTCGGTGGTGATCGTATAGGTCAGGCCATATCGGGCGTCTTTGGTGCGGCCAAAGCGCGTCTCGATCGCGGCGACAAAGTCAAAGCTCAGCTTGTCGGACGGCTCGTCAGCCCAAATATGGCCCTGAAGCGCCTGCGCCGACCCTTTTGGCCCATAGGCAGGTGCAAAGCCGCAGGCGGCCAGCGCCAGCGGCATAAGCAAAAGGGATCTGCGGTTATACGACAACATTGATGATGCGCCCCGGGACAACAATGATCTTCTTCACCGGCTGCCCGGCAAGGAATTTGACCACAGCATCATCCGCGAGGGCAATCTTTTCAACCTCAGAGGCGGGCATATCCTTTGGCACGCTGATTTCCGCCCGTCGCTTGCCGTTGATCTGGATCGGCAAGGTGACGGTATCGTCCACCAAAAGAGCCGGGTCAGCCTTGGGCCAAGGCGCTTGCGCGCAAAGTCCGGCACCGCCCTGATAGGTCCAGATGGATTCCGCGATATGCGGCGTCATCGGGGACATCAGCTTTGCCAGCGTGCGGATCGCCTCTTTCATCGCCGGGGTCGAGGCATTCGCCTTGGCAATGGTGTTGGTCAGGCCGTAAAGAGCGGCAATCGCCTTGTTGAAGGCAAAGGTCTCGATGGCACGTGTGACCTCTTCGATGGCTTTCGCGACACTGCGTGCCAAGTCATCATCGCCTTCGCCCTTATGATCTGCGGGCATCTGGCCGATGCGGTCGCAGGCGGCCCAGACGCGGGAGAGGTGTTTGAACGTGGCCTCTGCCCCCGATGCCGTCCATTCCACATCGCGTTCGGGTGGGCTGTCGGACATGACAAACCAGCGCGCGGTGTCGGCCCCAAAAGCCGCGATGATATTCATCGGATCAACAACATTCTTCTTGGATTTCGACATTTTGGCTGAAGGAATGACCTCAACCTTCGTGCCGTCTTGCAAGGTTGCCCCTGCTTCCGTGTGGAGGATGTCTTCGGGCAGATGATAGACTGGCCGCCCGTTGGCATCGCGCGTCAGATAGATTTCATGCGTCACCATGCCTTGGGTAAAAAGCGCGTTGAACGGTTCAATGGCTTTTGCGGGCAGGTGGCCGGTCTTGTGCATCGCGCGGGCGAAGAAGCGGCTGTACAGCAGGTGCAGGATCGCGTGTTCGATGCCGCCGATATATTGATCGACGTTCATCCAGTAATCGGCATCTTCCGCTACGGTCGGCGTGGTGGCGCGGGGGCTGGTGAAGCGGGCGTAATACCAGGACGAATCCACGAACGTATCCATCGTATCGGTTTCACGCCGGGCCGCTGCACCGCATTTCGGGCAGCTGCAGTCGCGCCAGGTCGGGTGGCGGTCCAGGGGATTGCCGGGAATGTCAAAGGTCACGTCATCTGGCAGTTCGACCGGCAGGTTTTCCTTCTTCTCGGCCACCACGCCACAGGAGGCACAGTGAATGACCGGAATCGGGCAACCCCAATAGCGCTGGCGGGAAATTCCCCAATCGCGAAGGCGGTATTTGGTGACGCCTTGGCCATAGCCGTTCGCTTCGGCATGGGCGATGGCAGATGCCACGGCCTCTTCGCCGGTTTGGGTTTCTGCGCCCGAAAAACCGCGGATGTAGTGGACCTTTTCCGATTTCATCGGCACGAATGCTTCGGCCAAGGCGGCATCGGTGCCGTCAGCGGTGAAAACAGCCTTGATCGGCAGGCCGTATTTCGTTGCAAAGTCAAAGTCGCGCTGGTCATGGGCGGGGCAGCCAAAAATGGCGCCTGTGCCGTAATCCATCAGAATGAAATTGGCGATCCAGACCGGAAGCTCCCAATTCGGGTCAAGCGGGTGCTTCACGCGAATGCCAGTATCCATGCCGATCTTTTCGGCGGTCTCCAGCGCCTCGGCGGTGGTGCCGCCCAGACGGCATTGGGCAAGGAAGGCGGCAACCTTTGGGTCTGCCTCAAGTGATTTCGCAAGCGGATGGTCAGGCGAAATTGCGGCAAAACTTGCCCCCATCAGAGTGTCGGGGCGAGTGGTATAGACTTCCAGACGCTCAAACCCCGCGGGCGCACCGACAGTGTCAAAGGCAAACTGCAAGCCGCGCGACTGGCCGATCCAGTTGGCCTGCATCAGCCGAACCTTTTCCGGCCAATCTTTCAGCCCGTCCAAGGCCGAGAGCAATTCTTCTGAATAGTCTGAGATCTTGAAAAACCATTGCGTCAGCTCGCGCCGCTCAACCGCGGCACCCGACCGCCAGCCCTTGCCGTCAATCACCTGTTCGTTGGCCAGAACCGTCATATCTACCGGGTCCCAATTGACCACGGCGGCTTTGCGGTAGACCAGACCGGCTTCCATCATGTCGATGAACATGGCCTGTTGCTGGCCATAGTATTCAGGATCGCAGGTGGCGAATTCGCGCGACCAGTCGATTGACAGGCCAAGGGGCTTCATCTGCGCCCGCATGTCGGCGATGTTGCCGTAGGTCCATTCTTTCGGGTGACCACCGCGTTCCATCGCGGCGTTTTCGGCAGGCATGCCGAAAGCATCCCAACCCATCGGGTGCAGAACGGAAAAGCCCTGCGCCATCTTATAGCGGGCCACCACATCGCCCATGGTATAGTTGCGCACATGCCCCATGTGGATGCGCCCCGAAGGATAGGGGAACATCTCAAGCACATAGTATTTCGGCTTTGCCGGATCGCGCCGCGCGGTAAATGCCGCAGCCTCGTCCCAGGCTTTTTGCCATTTCGGTTCGATGGTGGAGGGTTCGTAGCGCGACATGTCTTGCCCCATGGTTTACCCGGCGGGATTACACCGTCGGGGGGCCAAAGGTCCAGACGCCTTGAAGCGGTTTAAAGCTTGCCGTCCTGTGCGCGCAACTGACGGGCGCGGGTCAGAATGGCGTCTTCCACGGCACGCACTGTAGCCGGGTCAACCGCACCGCCCTTGGATTGAAGTGCCAGCTTCAGGCTGCGGGCATCAAGGGCGGGGTCTTGCACCAACACAGTGGCACGATAAGCACGCCCGCCACCGGGTGGCGTGCCATAACCGGTGACAATCACCCCAGAGAAGGGGTCAACCGATTCGATGGGCAGGAAATTCAGAACCTCAAGGCTGGCCGCCCAGATATAGCGGTTGACCTCAAGGGTGGTGTTCGCGTCTGCGCCGCCTGCAAACAAATCGCGCAACGTGGTTTTGGTGCCGCTGCGGTAATAGCCTTGACGCCCGCGCACGGCTGGAACCGCTTCTTGCTGGGCCGAGGCCTTCAACCCACCACCGTTTCCGCCGAACCATTTGCTGCTGCCGATCCCGCCACCGCAGGCCGAAAGGCTTGCCAGGGCAAGAACGAGGAAGGCGTTACGGGCAAGGCGTGCAACAGTCATTCGGGGCCCCCGGGGTCGATCTTGCTTAGTTATCTAGCCGAGGGTGCGGGGTGGAACAAGGCTTTTCACCACGCTTATGGGGCAAGCGGGCGCTCGCGACCCCATCTATTGTGGCGATGAACCCGCGTTTTGTGGCCTGAGTGGGGCAAGCCTGGCCCAAAGCATGACTGTGACATTGCTGCATCACGATTTTCCTTCTTCCCCGCTGCGGTTTCGTCTGCATTGCAATCGCTGCCCCAAGCGGCGACACATGCTCCATACCCAATTCGGATTCCCCTGAGTTGGGCACCACCTTTGACAAATGAGGGAAAACGATGAAAAAGGTTCTTCTCGCGACTACTGCCCTGGCTCTGACCGCTGGCGTCGCTTCTGCTGATGTATCGCTCTCGGGCAACGCCCGCATGGGTATCCAGTACAACGATGGCGACAACTCCATCGAAAAGCGTATGACCGTTACGATCAACGGTTCGACCGAAACCACCTCGGGCATGACCGTTGGTGCTGCGATGAATATCCGTTCAAATGAAGGCGGCGCTTCGGATGGCGCTGGCGACGCGATGGGCGGGGCTTATCTGTCTGGCGCTCGCGTTTACATGCAGACCAATGGCGTTGAAATCGGCGTTGGCAACATCTACGGCGCTCTCGAGTGGATGAACGGCGTGTACGACGCTTCCGCTGGCCTGACCGGCCTCGGCTGGGGTGGTCTGGCGATCAACACCGACGCCAAAGGCTACTGGGGCTGGGACGCTTACTCGTCCTCGGGCAACGGCGCTGAAGGCGTCGAAGTGATGTACTCGGCTGGCGCCATGTCCGCTCACTTGAGCTACTCGGACGCCGATCTGGGTTCGGCTTCTTCGCGCACCGCCGCTGCAGTTTCCTATGCAATGGGTGACTGGACCGTCGCTGCTGGTACGCAATCGTCGACCACCAGCACCGAAGACAAGATGGTCGTGACCGTTACCGGCAAAGTCGGCGACATCGGCCTCGGCTTCGCAGCTGCTGACAACGACGGCGAGCGTAAGATCGCCCTGAACGGCTCGACCACCTTCGGTGCGACCACCGTTTCGGCTTACATCACCAACGAAGAAAGCGCTTCGAACAATCCGATGGGCATGGGCGTTGCCTATGACCTCGGCGGTGCCAAGATCGTTGGCGGCGTTGCACGCACCTCTTCGGGCACCAACCGTGCCGACATGGGCGTGTCGTTCAAGTTCTAATCTGAACGTGATCGTTTAAGTCTAGGGGGAGAGAGCGAAGGCAACTTCGCTCTCTCCTTTCCTGTATAAAAAAGCCCAATATTATAAGGGGCGGCAGGAACATTTGCAAGTTAATGAATTAATTGCGTTTTTAAGGGTCGGACGCCATTGTCCCCTTAAAATAACGCCCGGTACGATTTGAGGGAATGCACATGGGTTTGCTTTCAAAACTGCTCAATCAAAGCGCGGAAGGCCTTATTTCCAACGCTATAATCAAGAAACAAAGCGTCACGCTGAGTGAGTTCTTTGATACGCATTACTATCCACACGCCGAATCAACTCGCAAAAAGCCGAAGGTCGTTTTGCAGACCTTTGACAAACATATGCGAGAATTTTTGGGGAAGTTTCGCTTTCCAGAAATTGATAATGCATTGCTGGATAGTTGGGTGCGCGACCAAGTAAAAAAGAAGTATCAAACGAGTACAATCAATAAACACATTTTTCTCGTGAATAGGCTTTTAAATCTTGCGAGACGTTGGAATTATATCGATCAGAACACGTTTGAAAATCTTCAGATAAAGCGCCTTCCGCTCGGGGACTTCAAACAGCGCTTTCTCGGCGTAGACGAGATCGCAGCAGTGTTGAAAAGTGCCGAAAGGGACCAGCATCCCTTCATGTACTTCATCCTTAAGTTGCTGATCCTGACAGGGGCACGAAGCGGGGAAGCACGCCTGGCACGCTGGCGCGACATAGATCTGCAAACGCGAATCTGGACCGTTCCCGTCAGCAAGAACGGGCGCGCGCGCCGTATTGTTTTAAGCGGCGCCGCTGTTGAATTGCTGCAGTCAATGCGTCCACGGAATGAATTGTTCAACATCAGCACAAAACAAGACGACTACGTCTTTCAAAACCCGCGCTTTCGTAAACCCTATAATTGCTTCTTTTCGTCTTGGGAGCGTATTCGCCAAGATGCAGGTTTGCCGAAAGTCCGCATCCACGACCTTCGCCACACCTATGCCAGCATGCTTATAAACAAGGGCGCCAGCCTTTATGAAGTGCAAAAGCTTCTTGGCCACTTTCATATCTCGATGACCGAAAGATACGCGCATCTTCTGCCGAATACATTGGCAGAGCGTGTTGAAATCGTCGCAGGGCTTGTGGATTAATACTGCTCGGCTCTGCCGGCATAACAAATCTTGCGCTGATTTCATTTTACCAATCGCACGCTTTTATGCGTGGTCGTGCCCCATGATTAAAATACGGGACAGCCAGTTGATCAGGTCTGGCCGAATTTTAAAGCGCATTGCCGTTTTTTGCGAATTCGTGGTTTCAAAAATATATTCCAGATACACCAGACCTGCGTTGGTGATTAAATCTATCGCAATAGCGCAATAGAAAAAGGCGGCCCGAAGGCCGCCTTTTCCGTAACCGTTCCGTTCAGATTAGAACGAGAAGGAAACACCCAGATCAGCACGCTTGGTGCCGACTTCGCTTTGCGACACGCCACCAACAACCGAGGCACCGCCCAGGTCATAGGAAACGCCGAGGCCATAGGAGGTGTCGGTTGCGAGAACGCTGTCTTCGTCAGCAACGTAAGCCGAGATCGTGGTTGCGCCGAAGGTGGCCGAACCGTTAAGCGCGATTTTGCGAACGCCATCGTTGTCGGCGATGCCCAGACCAACGCCGTAGTCACCGATGTTGCCGCCCACGGTCAGAACAACTTTGTCCTCAGCGGCGATCGACGACTTCTGCATACCAAGAGCAACAGTCCAGTCGTTGAAGGTGTAAGCGCCATAAGCGGCAGCGCGCTTCTGAGCCGAAGCACCCGACGACAGGGTCGGTTCCGAGTACGAAACGTGGCCCGAGAATGCGCCAGCCGAGTACATCACTTCAACGCCTTCAGCGCCGTTGCCCGAAGACGAGTAAGCGTCCCAGTTGAAGTAGCCCTTAGCAGCGGTGTTGGTCGAAAGACCACCCCAGCCCAGGCCGGTCAGGCCAACGGACGGCGAGTAGATGCCCGGCATCCATTCGATGGCGCCGTTGATGTTGCCCATGGCGACTTCAAAGCCGTTGGTCTGCATGTAAACGCGAGCGCCGGCGATAACAGTGCCTGCAGCTTCGTTCGAACGCAGACGCATCTTGGCACCAAAGGTGATGCCCGAAGACGTTTCGCTGGTGCCGGTGATGTCAACAGTCATACGCTTTTCAATACGGGTGTCGCCCGTTGCCGAAGTGTACTGCAGACCCATACGAGCGTTGCCCGAGAGCGAGATTTCAGCGGAAGCGACGCCAGCCGACAGAGCCAGGGCAGTAGTCGCGAGAAGACTTTATTTCTAGGACACACGGAAATTATAAACTTCTTGCCACCTTAGAAATAGGCGAATCGGGCACCGATCGAGCGTCGTTTTTCCGCGGATTGGCGCCGAGAAACTCTTCAGGTTCGGCCCCCTGACTGCGCATTTTTCTCTTCGCTGGCTTTCCTTTCTGGGCGGTTTGTGGCCATCTGCCCGGCAGGAGAACCCTGCACATGTCCCTTGCCGAAATCACCCAACGTATCCGCGCTGCCGAAGCCGCCCATGGCCGCGCGCCGGGTGCTGCGCAGTTGATTGCAGTTTCAAAGGTGCAGCCCTTGGACCGTGTCGTCGCGGTGCTTGAGGCTGGCCATCGGCTGTTTGGTGAAAACTATGTGCAAGAGGCCGCGGGCAAATGGCCGGACCTGCGGGCGCGGTTTTCTGGTGTGGCCGTGCACATGATTGGCCCCTTACAAACCAACAAGGCCAAGCTTGCGCTGGAACTGTTTGATGCGATTCATTCGGTTGACCGCCCATCACTGGCTGAAAAGCTTGCGCGCCTTGTGCAAGAGCGCGGCAGTTGCCCGGAACTTTTCGTGCAGGTGAATACCGGGGCAGAGCCGCAAAAGGCCGGTGTGCTGCCCGGTGATCTGGACGCTTTCATTGCCGCCGCTCGCGCTATGGACTTGCCGGTCGGGGGGCTGATGTGCATTCCACCCGAAGGGCAAGACGCCACGCCGCATTTCAAGGCGCTGTCAGAGATGGCCACGCGCAATGGACTTCACGGCCTGTCGATGGGCATGAGCAGCGATTTTGAGGCCGCCATCGCCCATGGGGCCACCCATGTGCGGGTGGGCAGCGCGATTTTCGGCGCGCGGAGTTACGCCTAGCGCATCACGAACGGATCGGGGATCGGGTCGTCCGAGGTGCGCAGCCAGACGGTTTTCACCGTGGTGTAATCCAGCGCCGCCGCCATGCCGCCTTCGCGCCCGTGGCCCGAAAGCCCATGGCCGCCAAAAGGCGCGATGGGCGACACCGCGCGATAGGTGTTCACCCAGACAATCCCGGCGCGAATGCCCCGGATCATCCGATGCGCCCGGGTCAGCGAGCGGGTGAACACGCCCGAGGCCAGCCCATAGGCGGTGTCATTGGCAAGGCTCAGCGCCTGATCCTCGGTGTCAAAGGCGATGACTGACAGGATGGGGCCAAAGCATTCCTGCCGGACGCAGGGCGCATCGGGGGCGTCGGTGCAATCGAGAATCGTCGGCGGGTAGTAAAAGCCGGGGCCTGCCGGGGTGATGCCGCCGGTGACAAGTTTGGCCCCGGCGGCGCGCGAGGCATCGACCAGCGCCTGAATGCGGTCCCGCTGGCGCTGGGTGCACAGCGGGCCGACCTCGGTGGTCATGCGGTCAGGTGCGCCGATGGCCACCGCCTCGGCTTTGGCTTTCAGGCGGCTCAGCATGGCGTCTTTGACTGACCGCTGCACGAGGTGGCGCGAGCCTGCGACACAGCTTTGGCCGGTGGCCGCGAAAATGCCCGCCACTTGGGCATTGGCGGCAGAGTCCAGATCGGCATCATCGAAGACGATGAAAGGGGATTTTCCGCCCAGTTCAAGCGAGGTTTTCGACAGGTTCTCGGCACTGGCCCGCACGATATGCCGGGCGGTTTCCGGGCCGCCGGTAAAGGCGATATGGGCGACCTTGGGGTGTGTGGTCAGCGCCCGGCCCGCCTCTGGCCCGCCGGTCAGGATATTGACCACGCCGGGGGGGAAGCCCGCCTCATGCACCAGACGCGCAAACTCCAAAAGCGGTGCGGGGCCGTCTTCTGAGGCTTTCAGAACCACCGTGCAGCCAGCGGCCAAGGCCGGGCCAAGTTTGACAGCCGACAGGAAAAGCTGCGAGTTCCATGGCACGATGGCGGCGACCACGCCCACGGGTTCGCGGCGCAGCCAAACCTCCATATCCGGCTTGTCGATCGGCAGATGGGCGCCTTCGATCTTGTCGGCAAGCCCCGCATAATAGCGGTAATAATCGGCAACATAGGCAATCTGGGCACTGGTTTCGCGGATGATCTTGCCGGTATCACGGGTTTCCAACGCCGCCAGACGCGGGGCGGCGGCCTGAACCAGATCGGCAAGTTTGTAGAGCAATTTGCCGCGCGCCGTGGCCGCCAGCCCGGCCCAAGGCTGGCCCAAGAAGGCACGATGCGCCGCCTCAACCGCGCGGGTCACATCGGCGGCGGTGGCATTGGGCATCTCGGCCCAAGCTTGGCCGGTTGCCGGATCAAGGCTGGAAAACCGGGTGGTGCCGTCTT
>JAIOXV010000142.1 GCA_021741465.1 Paracoccaceae bacterium | reverse complement strand
GACCATGCCGGGGGTATTGGCGCTGACCACATCTTGATGGGCGCGCGCGGCCATTCCACCACGCGGCGCTTTCTGGGGTCAGTCTCGGCGCGGGTGGTGGCGGAAGCTGCGGCCTCGGTCACGGTTATCCGGCGGCCCGAGCCGCGCGAACCGGCAGGTCTTGCGGCGGATCAGCCGCCAAACCAGCCCTGAATCGGCCGGGCCCCGCCCGCGACATCTTCGCCCACGCCCGGGATGGTGTTGCACCCCGCAATCGTGGCGGTCAGCACAAGAAGAATGAAGGTCCGTTTCATTGCTGCATCCAGAAGGTTTCCGGGTTGAACCCGGGATATAGGCCATAAAGCGGCAAGGTCACGGGGTAATGCAAGGCCGAAACATGGGCAAGCCGGGCTTTGTCGGAATACCAAAGCGGCACCACATAGCGCCCCGCGGTCAAGATGCGGTCCAGCGCTTGCACGGCGGCGCGGAAGGTTGCGGGGTCATCCGTGGTTAACATCTTGTCGATCATCGCGTCTACGGCCGCAGATTTGATGCCGGGCAGGTTGCGCCCGCCGGGCTGATCGGCCTGTTCGGCGCCCCAATACAGCTTTTGCTCATTGCCCGGCGACAGACTGAGCGCGCGAACGATATAGGTCATGTCAAAGGCAAAATCAGCGGTGCGCTGTTTGTAAAGGGCGGCATCCACCGTGGTGATATTGGCCTCTATCCCTAAGCGTTTCAGGGCCTGCACATAGATGCTGGCGGCCGCGATCATGTCATCCGCGCCGTTTTGCAGCAGGATTTCAAAGGCAAACGGTGCGCCTGCCGCATCGACCAGCCGGCCTTCTTGCACGCGCCAGCCTGCCTCTTGCAAAAGCGCCACCGCGCGCCGCAGGTTCTTGCGGTTGGCTTCTGACCCGTCCGACACCGGCAGGCTGTAGCCTTCGATCGTGCCGGGCGGCAGATCGGCGGCGAAGGGCGTCAGCATGTCCAAGACCTGCCCCGCAGCCGGGGCGCCGACATCGCCGGCAAGCTCTGAGTTGGAAAAATACGACTGGATGCGCGGCACCGCCCCGCCGTTCAGATTGGCGTTCACCAGTTCAAAGTTGAACGCCAGAACAAGCGCTTCGCGCACGCGCCAATCGGCGAAAAGCGCGTGGCGCGTGTTCATGGCAAACCCTTCGATCCCCGAGGGGCGGCGGTGGGGCAGTTCGGCCAGCTTGATCTTGCCTTCTGTCACCGCGGGAAAGCTGAAATTTGTTTGCCATTTGGCTGGGTTGCCTTCGATCCACATCGACAGTTCGCCCGCGCGAAAGGCCTCGAACACCACCGATCCGCCGCCAAAATATTCAACCTGAACGGATTCGAAATTGTGCAGGCCGCGATTGAAGGGCAAATCCTTGCCCCACCAATCGGGGTTGCGCCGATAGCGGATCGATTGGCCGGGCTTGACCGCATCCACCACATAGGGGCCCGATCCGATCGGCGCTTCAAGGCTGGTTTCGTCAAAGGCGCGGTCTTGCCACTGGGCCTTTTTCAAGATCGGGCGCAGGCCCAGGATCAACGGCAATTCCCGGTCGGCAAGATCAGGCTTGAAAGTGATGCGCACCGTGCGCGGGCCGGTGGCTTCGGCCTGTGCGACCTTGGCCCAACTGCCAAGATAGCGGGGGTGGCCAAGGGTGCCGAGCGTCTCGAACGACCACAGGACATCTTCCACCGTCACCGGGCTGCCATCCGAGAATCGGGCCTCGGGCCGCAGGGTAAAGGCGACAAAGCTGCGCGCCTCATCGGTTTCCACCGATTCGGCCAAAAGCCCGTAAAGCGTGAAGGGTTCGTCCAAGGACCGGCCCATCAGCGTTTCCACCGTCAGCGCGGAAAGCTGGCCTGGTGCCTGACCTTTCACGATGAACGGGTTCAGCGAATCGAAACCACCCGATTCGCCCATGATAAGCTGTCCGCCCTTCGGGGCATCGGGGTTGGCATAGGGCAGGGACACAAAATCAGGTGGCAGGGCAGGGGTGCCATGCATAGCTATGCCATGTGTCGGCTGTGCAACAGCAGCCCCGCCCAGTGTGGCGCAAAAAATCGACAGGGCCAGCGCAGGGGCGCGGCTTGTCACGAACCGGAAAAAATCCTGTTTCATTCCGGCAACAATCCCCTTCATCTTCTTGTTTTCAGGCCCCTTCCTACGCGGGCTTGCAAGGCAATTCAAACTTTTAGCTTGGATCGGGCGGCGAGGGGGGCTATAAGATGCCTACTGCTCGATAGGTTTCTTGCCTGTATGAAACCTGCCTCAACGACTTAACGCCGGCCTTGCGCCGGCGTTTTTTTTGCTCTGGTGGGAAGCTTGGGCCAGAAAAAAGGCCCCGACATGCGGGGCCTTTGGAATGCCGATCAGGGTGGGGTTACGAATAGATCGCATCGGGCAGCCGGGTCGCATCGGCGAAATCGTTTGCATCAAGGCTGGAGAGTTTGACGTTGCGCAGGATCATCTGGAATTCGCCATCATCATAGACCGTATGGCGTCCGCTTTGCGTGGCGTTGGCTTCGAACATTCGCCAAGCGTCATCGCGCGTGGCTGCGGCCTGATTGACCAGCAGATCGCCATCGGCAAAATCGGTAATGGTCACAAAGGCGGCATCGCGGCTGTTGAAGACGAACTGGTCGCGGCCGGTGCCGCCGGTCAGCCGGTCATACCCACCGCCGCCCAGCAAGATATCGTCGCCGGTTCCGCCATTCAGCACATCCACGCCGCGCCCGCCAACAAGGATGTCCTTGCCCGCACCGCCCGAAAGCGTGTTGTGGCCATCGCGGTCGATCAGCAGATCGTTGCCCGCGCCGCCATCCAGCATGTCGTTGCCCTTGCCGCCGAACAGGCTGTCATTGCCCGCACCGCCATAAACATCATCATGGCCCGCCAGCGCATCAATCCGGTCATTGTATTTATAGCCCCGGATCACATCGCTTTGCTCGGTCGCCTCGACGACATTCTTGGCCTTGGAAAACAGCCCGCTTGAAATGCCGTTATGCAGGGTGTGAAACTTGTCGAATGCATCGACCACCAGCTTTGCTTCGTTCCAGAACCGCGTCCCGAAGATTTCGCCCAGTTGCCCGGCATTCATGTCGATCCCCATGACCGAACGCACCTCGGTTTCCACCCAGGACCGGCCTGAAAAGACCTTGGAGCTGAGCGAGATATCCTCGATCTCGCCCTGTAGGATCGCACCTGTTGCCGTATCAAATTTCAGACCACGACCGGTCACGGTCACGTCAATGGTGTTCTTTTCATCCACAACCAGTTTCATGATAAAACTAGAGGTCGACATTCTGCTTACCAACGCGGGCATAGGGCACCTCATTCTAAGGTCATGGCGGCATGATGCGCGCCTTCTCAGCTTGTTAGAATGCCCTTCAAATCTGACTGATTTCCGACCCGGGTCTGACCCTGGCGTGGTCTATTGTTGCGCGTTTGGGGGTCTGGCTGCGGCGCGGAAAATGATTATGCTGTGACGCAGCAACAATCAGGGGGTAAGGCGATGTTGGCAGGCAAGACGGCGGTGGTCACGGGATCAAACTCGGGAATCGGGCTTGGCGTGGCGGAAGAGCTGGCGCGCGCAGGCGCCAATGTGGTCTTGAACAGCTTTACCGACCGGGCGGAAGATCACGCCCTTGCCGCCGATCTGGGACGCCGCCATGGCGTCACGGCGCGCTATATCGCGGCCGACATGTCCAACCCCGAAGCGTGCCGCGGCCTGATCGAACAGGTCGGGTCCTGCGATATTCTGGTGAACAATGCCGGCATTCAGCATGTCGCCCCGGTGGATGAATTCCCGGTGGACAAGTGGAACCTTATCCTTGCGATCAACCTTTCTTCGGCCTTTCACACCGCTGCCATCGCCATGCCGATGATGCGGGCCAAGGGCTGGGGGCGGATCATCAACATCGCCTCGGCCCATGGGCTGACAGCATCGCCCTTCAAATCGGCCTATATCGCGGCCAAGCATGGCGTGGTGGGTCTGTCGAAGACCATCGCGCTGGAAACGGCGGGGCAGGGCATCACCTGCAATGCCATCTGCCCCGGCTATGTGCTGACCCCTTTGGTCGAAGCCCAGATCCCCGATCAGATGAAGGTGCATGGCATGGACCGCGAAACCGTGATCCGCGAGGTGATGCTGCTGCGCCAACCTTCGCGCCAGTTTGCCACCACCGAACAGATCGGCGGCACGGTTGTCTATCTCTGCAGCCCCCATGCCGATCAGGTTACCGGCACCACGATTTCGGTCGATGGCGGCTGGACAGCGCTGTAAGCGCCTGCGTTTCGGCGGCAACAGGGCTCAGCGTGCGGCCAGCGCCGCCTCGATGTGGTCCTTTGCCGCCGGATAAACCAGCCCGGCCGAGACGATCAGCTTCATCGCCTCGTCGGCCTTCAGGTCAAGAAGGATCACGTCCTTTTCCGGCACAAAGATCAAAAACCCCGAGGTCAGCGGCGTCAGGCCCAGAAACACCGCCACCATCCCCTCGCCATGGGGCAGTTTCTGCGCGATTTCGCCTTTTGGTTTGGTGGCCACCATGCCAACCGCCCAATAGCCCGCGCGGGGAAATTCAACCAGACAGGTCCGCTCAAAGCTTTTTTCCGATTTGGCAAAGAAGGTTTCGGTGATCTGCTTGACCCCGGAATAGACCGACCGCACCAAAGGCACGCGGTCCACCACCTGTTCGGCCTTGCGCATGACTGACCGTCCGATCAGCCCCCGCGCCAGCCAGCCGACAAAGGCTGTGACGACCAAGAACACCAAAACCCCGACGCCGCGCACCGGAAAATTGGCCTCTGGGCCGAAAAAGCGGTGCATCAAGGCTTCGGGTTGATAGCCTGCCGGGATCAGCGGCAGGATCCAGCCGTCAATCCAGCCGATCACCCCCCAGACCACATAGATCGTCAGCCCGACGGGCAGAACGACCACCAGCCCCGTCAGAAACGAGGCGCGAAAGGCGGCGAGGAAGGAACGGCGGGGTTCTTCAGACATTGGCACTCCTTGAGCGTTCCTGCAATCTAGGCAGTGCCTGTGCCCGCAGCAATGGGGATCAGCCCATCGCCCGTGCGATTGCCGCGCCAAGCCGGGCATTTGACAACACCAACGCGATATTTGACGCCAAAGAGCGCCCCTCGGTCAGCGTCAGGATGCGGTCGAGAAGAAATGGCGTCACCGCTTTGGCCGCGATGCCTTGCGCTGCGGCTTCGGCCAAGGCGGCCTCGATCGCGGGGGAAATCTGGTCGCGTGGGATTTCGGCCTCGACCGGGATCGGATTAGCCACCAGCTGGCCGCCGGGCAGGCCAAGACGGGCGCGCATCTGATGGGCGGCGGCAATCTGGGCCGGGTCATCCATCCGCAATGAGGCCTTCAGGCCGGAACTGCGCGACCAGAAGGCGGGAAATTCGTCCTGACCGAAGGCGATGACCGGCACGCCTTGGGTTTCCAGCACTTCCAGCGTCTTTGGCAGGTCAAGTATGGCCTTGGCCCCGGCGGCGATCACCGTCACCGGCGTGGCGGCCAGTTCCATCAGATCGGCGGAAATGTCGAAGGTGGTTTCGGCCCCGCGATGCACACCGCCAATGCCGCCGGTGGCAAAAACCCTTATCCCGGCAAGATGGGCGCAGATCATGGTGGCGGCCACCGTGGTGGCCCCGGTACCGCCCGTGGCAAGGCAGGCAGCCAGATCGGCGCGGCTGAGTTTGGCGACATGGTCAGCCTGTCCCAGCCTGTCAAGTTCGCCGTCGGTCATGCCGATCAGGATGCGCCCGCCCATGATGGCAATGGTGGCCGGCACCGCGCCATGGGCCCGAATTTCCGCCTCGACCCGCTTTGCGGTTTCGACATTTTGCGGAAACGGCATGCCATGGGTGATGATGGTGCTTTCCAGCGCCACTATGGGAAGGCCTTCGGCGCGTGCGTGGGCAACCTCGGGCGAAAAGCTTAGAAGGTCTCGAAGGGTCATGTGCCGATTTCTCCGGAAACATAGGTGGCAGCAGCGCGCAGAGCGGCGGCCAGCGCAGCCTTGCGATCAGCTCCGCCTTTTTCGGCCATGATATGGGCGGCCATGAAGGTATCACCCGCGCCGGTGACACGGGCCACCATCACGGCGGGCGGGGTATCGATGATAACGCCAAGCCCGGCCGTGCCTTCGGCGCAGACCTTGCCGCCATTCGTGACCAAAACCCGGCCCGCCCCCCGCGCCAACAGGGCCATGGCCGCATCAGCCGCGGTTTCAGCCGCGCCGCGGATCAAAAGGTTGGCCTCTTCAAGGTTGACGTACAGCGTCGCCTTGGGGTGGTGCAGCAGTGGCAGCAGGCGTTCGGCCTTGCCCGGAGAGGCGGGGGCCACGCGCAGATCGGCGGCGGCAAACAGCGGCGAGGTGGCAATTTGGGCCAACAGCGCCTCGGTCAGATTGCCATCCAGCGCGATCAGGCCCGGCCATGGCTGCGCCGCAGATCCCAGCGTGCCATTGGCCAAAGGCCGCAAGATCTTGTCACCCGCCGCTTCCAGCGAATGGGCATCGGCAATGGCGGCAATCAGGCCATTGGCGCCCTCGATCGCCATATAGCGGTCCGTTGGCAGATCTTCAGAGCGATAGGCGTGATCGGTAACCAGGCCCAGCCGGGTGCAGGCGGCAATCAACTCATCGCCTTCGGGGTCGCGGCCAATGGCGGTCAGGATTGCCGGGCGCAGGCCAAAGCGGGCAAGCGTCATGGCGATGTTCATCGCAACGCCCCCGGGCAACCGGGTGATGCGCCCCGGCACGTCAGAGCCAAGCCGCATCGACGTATGCGAGCGGCCGATGATGTCCCACAGGATGGACCCGATGCAAAGGATGTCAACTGTCATGGCGTTTCATCGCCCAATGGCCGGTGTTGCGCAAGATGCCAGTGGCAAAGCCTGTGTGCGGCGGTTACCCCCGCCGGGCGCGCGTTTTTCGCAAAAGCGGCGGTCTGGCGGGGTATTCCGGGTCCCATGTGGTAATGGTTCTTGCAGCGCGACGAAAAGCCGGATAAGGACGCGCCACTTCACAGGTGCGGCTTGGGCTTGACGGGGAGAAATCCCGTTTGGTCCGCCGGTTGGGGGAAACCCTGAAGACGGCCGCGCCAAGGTTCAAACCGGAAAAGGAAAAGACATGGCTCTTCCCGAGTTCTCCATGCGTCAGCTGCTTGAAGCAGGCGTTCACTACGGCCACCAGACCGCACGCTGGAACCCCCGCATGGGCGAGTTCATCTATGGTGACCGCAACGGCATCCACATTCTCGACCTGACCCAGACCGTTCCGATGCTGGACGCGGCCTTGAAGGTTGTGCGCGACACCGTCGCCAAAAACGGCCGCATCCTGTTTGTCGGCACCAAGCGTCAGGCACAAAAGCCCATCGCTGAAGCCGCTGAAAAATGCGCCCAGTTCTACATGAACCACCGCTGGCTGGGCGGCACCCTGACCAACTGGCAGACCGTGTCGAAGTCGATCCAGCGTCTGAAGCATATTGACGAAGTCTTGGGTGCGGGCGGCGAAGGCCTGACCAAGAAAGAGCGTCTGATGATGGAACGCGATCAGGCCAAGCTGCAAGCTTCGCTTGG
>JAIOXV010000141.1 GCA_021741465.1 Paracoccaceae bacterium | reverse complement strand
CTTCCAACTCAGACGCGCGGCGGGCTTCGGCTTCGCGTGCGGCCTCAACCCGTGCCTTGCGGCGGCGGTTGATTTCATAGACCACAGCCAAGGCCAGCGTGACGATGATAAGCAGGAAGGCCAAAGCGTTGATCGTCGGTGTGATGCCCGAACGTACTTTGGAAAACACATAGACCGTCAGCGTATCGGCCCCGCCCCGCGTGAACTGCGTGACGTTGAAGTTTTCGATAGACTGGAAGAAGGCCACCGCAGCCCCTGCCCCGATGGCCGGGTAAAGATGCGGCAACAAAATACGGCGCATGACCTGACCATGGTTCGCCCCAAGGTCCAAAGCCGCCTCTTCCAATCCTGCGTCAAACGACTGCAACCGGGCCAGCACCAACAGCATCACCATGGCGGCGATATAGCTGACCTGACCCAGAACGCTGAGATGCAGACCGGGGTTGAACAGGAAGAACTCGGTATCCATCGCATTGCCCATCTTGGTCCACAAGATCATGGTGGAAATGCCGATCACCACGCCCGGGATCAGGATTGTCGAAATCATCATCCCGTAAAGCACGGTGCGCAAGCGGCCAGAGACCGAGTTTATCAAGATCGCCGCTGCAGTGCCGATCATGACGGCGATCAGCGCCACCGCGGCGGCAACCCACAGCGTGTTGACAAAGGCCAGCATCATCCGCTGATCAGCCGCCATTTCGTAGAACCAATGGGTGGTAAACCCCTTCCATGGAACGATTGAAGGCACTTTGTTGTCGTTGAAAGCCGCCCCCGACATCACCGCCAGCGGGGCCAGCATGAAGATCAGGAAAGCCGCCATATACAGATGCGACAGGGTTTGACGAAGTTTATGCATGATCTCGCCCCCCTTATTTCGCAATGTCCGACAGCTTTACCTTGAACACCCACATGGCGAACGAGACAAAGACTGTGCACAGGATCAGCAGCAAGAAGGCATAGGCACTGGCGGTGTTCCAGTCGAGCGCATCCTTGAACCATTGGTCGATGGTCTGGGTGAACCACTGCGAAGTGGTCGACCCAAGGATCGACGGCACCAGAAGCGAACCCGCCGAAAGCATGAACACCATGACCGACCCAGACGCGATGCCGGGCTTGGCGTGTGGCATGACGATGCGCAAGTGGATCTTCCACCAAGGCGCGCCCAGATCATCGGCCGCCTCGATCTGGTTGGTGTCCAGCGACGAGATGGCATTGTAGATCGGGAACAGCATGAACAGCACATAAGTATAGACAAGCCCGACCATAACCGCATCGTAATCGACGATCCAGCGCACCGGCTTGTCAATCGCGCCAATGAACAACAGCAGCGCGTTCAGTGGCCCCTTCAGCGCCAGAATGATCCACCACGCAAAGGCCCGCAACACTTCGCTGACCCAAAGCGGCACGAACAGCAGCAAGAACAGCGTCGGCAGCGATTTCGGGCTGACAACCTTGGCCAGATAGAAGGCCAAGGGATAGGCGATGGCGAAACAGGTTATCGTCACCAGAATGGAATACCAGATGGTCAGCGAAAACGTCAGCACATGGACGGGAATGCGGTATTCATGCCCGAAGAAAGTCTTGGTAACATCGCCGTCGAACACCTTGAGATAGTTGTTGAAACTGTAAATATCTCTTGGCCCGCCTACCTCGGTTACCGGCAGATAGGGGCGGAAGCTTTGTTCAAAAAGCGTGATGTTCGGCACGATGACCAGCATAACCAGCCAAAAGGCGACCAGAAGGCTGATAAGCCCTGTCAGCCCCGGGCCATAGCGGCGCAGAAGGTCTTGCATCGGCTAGGCCCTCACATTGGCGTCGGGCAAAAGCGAGGCGCGGGCGGCATCAAAGCTGGCATGCAGCTTGGCCCCCACGTCAGGCACTGTGGCCGAACCGTCGTTGCGGATCTCGGCGGTGATGGTTTTTCCACTGTCGCCAATGCCGTGCACGGTGATGAAGGCCCCTTCAAACGAGACTTCGGTGATGGTCACCGGAACCGAGTTTTCCTTGCCGGCCTTGGCGGTCAGAACGGTATGCTCGGGGCGGACGTAAAGCTTTACCGCCTTGCCAACGGCATCGGGGGCAAGCCGGGCGCGGAAGGTGCCATGGGCGGTTTCAAACCCGGCCAGACCTTCGGATGGCGCTGCAGCTTTGCCTTCGAAGATGTTGTTTTCGCCCACAAAACTGGCAACAAATCCGTTTACGGGATTGTTGTAGATATCGCGCGGATCGGCAATCTGTTGAATCCGGCCCTGGCTCATCACGCCCACGCGGTCGGACATGGCAAGTGCCTCGCCCTGGTCGTGGGTGATGTAGATGAAGGTCACGCCCGTGCGCTTTTGAATGGCGCGAAGTTCGGCGCGCATGTGCTGGCGCAGCTTCAGGTCAAGTGCGGACAAGGGTTCGTCCAAAAGCATCACGGCCGGTTCCACCGCCAAGGCGCGCGCGATGGCGACGCGTTGTTTTTGGCCGCCGGAAAGCTGGCTGACCATTTTGTCCCCGGCGCCGGGCAGATCGACCAGGCGCAGCAATTCTTCGGCCTTTGCACGGCGGGTGACCTTGTCAACGCCCCGCACCTCCAGCCCGAAGGTGATGTTCTCCCAGATCGGCATAAGGGGAAACAGCGCAAGGTTCTGAAAGATCAGCGCGGTCGGGCGCTGATTGGGGCGCTGGCCCTTCATATCCTTGCCGCCAATCCGGATCTGACCTTCGGTCGGGTCGATGAACCCCGAAATCATCCGCAGTATGGTGGTTTTGCCACAGCCCGACGGCCCAAGGAAGGAAAAGAATTCCCCCGGCTGGATGGAGACATTGGCAGTGTCGACAGCACGAAAACTGCCGAAGTCGCAGCAGACATTTTCAAGATCAATCCCGGCACTCATCGGATCGTCTTTCCCCCTGATGTTTCTTATTTTGGTGAAGCCTAACAGGCCCCGGCCCCCGTGCAATGGGTATAGCCAGTTTCAGCGCTCTGATTGTTCCAGAGCCGACAGATTGCCCCCGAAAATGCACACGCCGGGCTTTGTGCAAGCCCGGCGTGTTTCGTTATGCGCTCGGCTTACGAGGCTTTGTATTTGTCAGCGTATTCCGAACGCTTGGCAATGAATTCTGCCGACTGTTCGGGCCACCACCACAGTTTGGACAGGGCTTCGTCATTGAAGGTGCCCGAATAGTAGGTGGAAACGTCCGGCGACATGAATTCGCCCGAACCTTTGCCAACCGGGTTCGATGAGAACGCGGTCGCCCAAAGCGCCGAACCTTCTGCGGTCGAAGCCCATTTGGCCAGCTCATGCGCCTGTTCGACGTTGGCGGCGTTCTTCATCAGCACAAGGCCCTGGTGCCAGGCAAAGGCACCTTCAACCGGTGCCACATACTTGTAGCCGTCATTACGCAGGTTATAGCCGGTCGAATCCCAGCACAGGCCAATGGTGGCGCCGTTGGCGGTGAAACCAGCGTTGGCTTCGTTTTCGCCCGACCACCACTGAACCACGTTGCCTTTCATCTCGATGGCCTTGGCCAGCGCGATATCCCACAGCTCAACCATGGCGCCCATGTCGCTGTAGCCATCCATCCAAGGACGCGGCAGCTGGCCTGTGGCATCCAGCCAGCGGCCCATGGCAGCCAGCGTGGAGTGCGGACGCAAAACAGCCTGGTTGTCGGCCGAGAAAAGGTCACCCAAGGACGGCGGCGACGACAGTTTGGCATCGGCTTCGTTAACGACCAAAGCTTCGGTGCCCCAGTTCGACGGAACATACATCAGATTGCCATCCGCGCGGCTGCGCTCGCCGGCCGAACCATCCGCCAGACCCGGCAGATAGTTGTCCATTGCCAGTTTCGACGGATCCCACGCGCCCAGAAGGCCGTTGGTGTGCCAGCCGCCCCAACGGTCGATCGTGGGTTCCATCACGTCGACGCCGCCGGCTTCAAGTGCCACTTTGCCTTCGGCAAACATGGTGTCCTGATCGGGAAGTTCCTTGAAGTTGACCTTGATGCCGGTTGCGGCTTCAAACTTCGGGAAAATGGTGTCGTTGAACAGCGGATAGCCTGCCCAACCAACAAAATTCAGTTCGCCCGACGAGGCAAGCGCCTTGGACGAGATCAGCGCCGGAGCGGCAAGCGCACCTGCGCCAGCGGCGCTGCGCTTGAGAAAGCTGCGGCGGTTGAGGGTGGAAACGGTTTTCGTCACGGAAGTCTCCCTGGTTGTTCCGGTGGTCCGGAAGGTTTTGCGGATCAGTTGCCCCAATCCGTCATTTGCAAGCATTAGAGGCCGAACCTTACAAAGTTGTGACAGTTCCAGCCGGATCGCGACTATGAGTCCAGCTTACTCCTGCACCGGGTGGGGCTGTCAACTGAATGCAGCGCCAGCCTGTGGGGCCAAGCAAGCCCCAAGCTTGAAAATAAGCATTTCTTGGAATTTCAGCCTGTTATTTCGTCAAGATGCGCTTGCCCTGCCGGGTAATGTGCCGCGAATAAATCTTCCCGTTCAAGGTGATACGGACAAGGTTGTCGCCCGTGGTCAAATGGGTGGCGCCGCCCGGCAGTGTGGGGGCAACCACGAAGTCTCAGGCGGAAATTGCTGCGGTCATGGGGGTGTCCTTTCGGTTCAGCGAGAATCAGTGGGGCCGTCTGGCCTGAAGGGTTGGCTTCAAGGCAACGGTTTACCCAAAAGTAAGCCTTGCAAGCCGGTTGGTTTCACCCGATCCCCACCGCCCGTCGATACCCCCTTTGACCATACAGCAGCGCATCTGGTTTGTCTGAAAGACGCACTGCGGTGACCTGCCCGATCATCACGTGATGGGTCTCCCACAGCATTTCGGTTTTCAACATGCAGTCAAAACTTGCGGCAGCCCCGATCAGCACCGGCAGCCCCCCTGCGCCCGGTTGCCAATCCACCCGGTCAAACCGGCTGCCTTCGGTCTTTTCGCGGCCCGAAAAGATATCGGCACAGCTTTGCTGGCCTGCGTTCAGCAGGTTGGCACAAAAGCTGCGGTTGCGCAAAATCGCCGCTGCGGCCGGGCTTTTGTGATGGATGCACACCAAAAGCGACGGCGCCTCGCCATCGGCCGAAACCGAGGTCATGGACGACACCGTCACCCCATGCTGCCCGCCCGGCCCATCGGTGGTGATCACCGACACAAAGGTTGCGGCACGGGCCATGCCTTCGACAAAGGAATGTCGCAGATCCATCGGGTTAGCCCAGATCAAAGAAGCGTTGCAATTCGACGTCCGGCACCTTTTTCGCAAACTGGTCATGCTGGCTTTGCCGCGTGGCGCTGAAGGCATCGACAAAGCGGTCGCCCAGCCAATCACGGGCAAAATCCGACCCGCGCAGCCGGGCAATCGCTTCGGGCATGGAGCGGGCGTAATCCGCGCCTTCTTGCGGGTTGGCGTGACCGTTACCCTTTACCTCTGGCTGCGGCTCGATCTGTTCGACAATCCCGGCAACCCCTGCCGCGATTGTCGCGGCGGCGGTCAGATAGGGGTTGGTATCCGCCCCCGGAAGGCGGTTTTCCACCCGCAAAGAGCCCTCGTCATGTCCGACAACCCGAAAACAGGTGGTGCGGTTTTCGTATCCCCATGTCAGGCCGGGGGGGGGAAAGGTGCCGGGGGCAAAACGGCGATAGCTGTTCACCGTGGGCAGGAAGACAAGGCTCATGTCGCCGATGTATTTCTGCAAACCACCGAGAAAATGACGGAAGGTCTGGCCAATGCCATGTTCTGCCTTGGGATCATGGAACAGCGTCTTGCCGGCGGCGTCTTTCATCGAGATATGCAGATGGATCGATTGGCTGTCTGCCGTTTCGGTCCAGCGGGGCATGAAGGTGACAGACCGGCCCTGCCGCAGGGCCAGCGCCCGGATGAAGTTCTTCAACAGCACCAGTTGATCGGCAGGCTCCAGCCCCTGCCCCGCGCCGATGCAGGCTTCCAGAAACCCACCGCCGATTTCCTCGTGCATCTTGGCCAGATCAATCTTCAACGGGCCGCACATCTGGGAAACCGCTTCGTACCATTCTTGCTGAACGGTCTGGTACAAGATCAGATCGTGGCTGGCGTGCGGGGTTGCGGTCTTAAGGTTGCGATAGCCCTTTTCGCGTGCAGATTCAGGGGTTTCGTCGAAAAGCGTATATTCCAGCTCCATGCCATATTTGGGATGCAACCCATGGCCCGCTGCCCGCTCCAGCACCTTCTGAAGGATCGAACGCGGACAAAGCCCCGCCGTCTCGCCCGAATAATTGGTCAAGACCAACATGTCATGGCCGGGCTTGGCCCAAGGGATGCGTCGGGCCGTCGTGGGGTCTATGACCAATGGGTCATCATGAAAATCACCGGTGCCGTCGGTGACGCCGGGCATTTCCAGCATCTCGTCCGTCGGGTCCAGCGCAAGTTGCGCGGGCGCCATGCCCATGCCGTTTTTCAAGATCCCCTTCAGGCTGGACACCGACACCATCTGCCCGCGCAAAAGGCCATTGGTATCGACCAAAGCCACGGTGGCAAATCGGCTGGTTTCGTCATCCATGTAAGATTGCAAAGTCATGGCGTCCCCGTTGTTGGGCCCTGTTCTGCAAGGGCGGTCAGTTGGGCCAGATCATGGCCTGGATTGGTGGAATAGGCTTTCAGAAAAACCCGCAGCCCATTGGTGACAAAGCGGTGCAGATCGTCACGTTTGGGCAGGCAGGCGGCATCATGCAGCGCGCGGTTGCGCGGGGCCGACAGGATCAACCCCCACAGGTCTTCGGCGGCAAGTTCGGCATCGTCAAATGCCAGCAGACCTTCGGCTTTCTTGGCGTTCAGATAATCCATCATGCCGCGCAAGACGCGCTCCGGCCCGGCGGCCTGATAGGCCCGGCCAATTTCGGGAAAGCGCTGCGCCTCGCCAATGGTCAGCCGGGCAAGCGACAGGAAATCAGGGTGCAGCACGGTATCGGCATAGTGCCAGGCAAAGGCCCAAAGCTCTGCCACCAGACCCAGACCATCGGGTTCTTCAAACGCCCCCAGCATGGAATCGCGCTGTTCGACCATAAGGGTGGCAAACAGCTGTTCTTTGCTGCCAAAGTATTGATAAAGCGTTGGTTTTGACACCCCTGCCAGCGCGGCGATGGCATCCATCGAGGCCCCGGAATAACCCTGATTGGCAAAAACCTTCAGCGCAGAATCAAGAATTCGGCGCTCTTTGGCCATGCGGTTTCGGGCACGGGGGGCAAGGGATGTCATGGCAGGCGCCGAAGGAAGGGAATGAGGGCGGCGTTATAGGCGGTGGCACCTTCGACATTGCAGACATGGCCAACACCTGCGATCGTTTCATAACGCACATCGGGGTGGGCGCCCTTCATCTGCGGACCGGCATCCAGAATGCGGCCCGCGACCGCGCGGATTTCCGACGGCGGCGCCAGCCGGTCATATTCGCCCGTCATCAGCAAGACCGGCATGGTCAGCCGGGCGAAATCAAACCGTTCAAGGGGGCTGGTGAAACAGATCAGCGCATCGCGGTAGGTGGCGACCGGAATGGCCGACATCGAGGCCAAAAGTGCCGCCCGCAGCGGTTCAGGCGCGTTTGGCCCGGCAATCACCTTGACCACGGCGGGGGCAAAATCTGCAGGCGCT
>JAIOXV010000140.1 GCA_021741465.1 Paracoccaceae bacterium | reverse complement strand
GCTGATGGCGGGGCAAAAGGTGGTGCGCAGCCGCTGCTTTAGGTGGGGTTTCAGATGAACGCGCACGTTCAGGTTGTTTGTTGCGGTATAATGCAGCCCGGGCGTGAAGGTGTGGCGGTGCAGGCCGTCGATCACCCCGTCAGGGGGCGCTCTGTGATTGCACCGGGGCGCGCGGCGGGGTAATCGGAAAGAAAGATCAAGGGAGGGCCGCGATGAGCCGCGCATTCGTTTTTCCGGGGCAGGGTGCCCAGACCATCGGCATGGGCCGCTCTTTGGCCGAGGCCTACCCGGCGGCAAAAGCGGTGTTTGACGAGGTTGACGCCGCGTTGGGGGAAAACCTGTCACGGCTGATCTGGGAAGGCGACATTGCCGAACTGACGCTGACGCAAAACGCCCAGCCCGCGCTGATGGCAACATCGATTGCCGCCCTGCGCGCGCTGGAATCCGAAGGTCTGGGGCTGGATCATGCCGCCTTTGTCGCGGGCCACAGCTTGGGCGAATATTCCGCTCTTTGTGCGGCAGGGGCCTTGGATCTTTCCGACGCAGCACGGCTGTTGCGCACCCGGGGCCGCGCCATGCAAGAGGCGGTTCCGGTGGGTGTGGGGGCCATGGCCGCGCTTTTGGGCATGGGGTTCGAGGCCGCGATGGAGGTGGCCGCTGAAGCCGCCCAAGGCGAGGTGTGCCAAGCCGCCAATGACAATGACCCGGCCCAGGTCGTGGTGTCTGGCCACAAGGCCGCCGTCGAACGCGCGGTCGAGATCGCCAAGGCCAAGGGCGCGAAACGCGCGATGATCTTGCCGGTCTCTGCGCCTTTCCATTGCTCTTTGATGCAGCCCGCCGCCGCCGTGATGTCCGAAGCCCTGGCTGCGGTGGCGATCCATGCGCCGAAGGTTCCGGTCGTGGTCAATGTCCGCGCCGAGGCCGTCACCGAACCTGATCGCATCCGCGCGCTTTTGGTGGCGCAGGTCACAGGCTCGGTCCGCTGGCGCGAAAGCGTGCTTTGGATGGAAGGCGCTGGGGTGACCGAATTTTGGGAAATTGGCGCAGGCAAGGCGCTGTCGGGGATGATAAAGCGCATCGTGACCACTGAAGTGACAACACGCGCGATCGGCACCGCAGAAGATGTGGCCGCAGCAAAGGGCTGAGGCTGGCAGTCGGGTTTTCTCTCGGGCCTTCGCCCGGCAGACCTGACGCTTTTAGGACAAAAGACGAAGAAGCCGCTGGGTTTCTTCACAAATCGGGAGTTATGGATGTTTGACTTGACCGGAAAGACCGCGCTGGTAACCGGCGCTTCGGGCGGGATCGGGGCGGCCGTGGCCAAGGCGCTGCATGGCGCGGGGGCAACCGTGGGCCTGTCGGGCACGCGAGTAGAGCCTTTGCAGGCGCTGGCGGCCGAACTTGGCGACCGCGCCCATGTGCTGCCTTGCGATCTGTCAGATGCGGCTGCGGTGGAAGACCTGGTGAAACAGGCAACCGAGGCGATGGGAAGCGTTGATATTCTGGTCAACAATGCCGGCATCACCCGCGACACGCTGGCCATGCGGATGTCGGACGAAGATTGGCTGAACGTTATCAATGTGAACCTGACATCGACCTTCCGGCTGTGCCGGGCGGCCATTCGCGGCATGATGAAGGCGCGCTGGGGCCGCATCATCAACGTGACCTCGGTGGTCGCGCAGGCCGGGAACCCGGGGCAGGTGAACTATTCCGCCGCCAAGGCCGGGGTGGCGGGGCTGAGCCGCTCGCTCGCGCAGGAAGTGGCCAGTCGTGGCATCACGGTGAACTGTGTGGCGCCGGGTCTGGTTGAAACCGCCATGACCAACAAACTGAACGATGAACAGCGCGGCAAGATCCTTGCCGGTGTTCCGGTGGGGCGCATCGGCAAACCCGAAGAGATTGCGGCGGGGGTCTTGTTCCTGGCCTCGGTTGAGGCCGCCTATGTCACCGGCGCGACGCTGGACATCAACGGCGGCGGCGATATGCTCTGACCCTGTTCGGGTCTGGGTCTGCAAAGGATCTGCGCCCAAACGCGCCCCAACGCAGGAAAGCATTGCCATGCGCGCAAGCCCTTGCTATAGGCGCGCGGGACCAACCCCACGGAAACCCGTCGGGACATTTTGACAGCCGGGATCTCTCCCGCGTAACGTGAAAGAGGAAGTGACATGAGCGACATCGCCGACCGCGTGAAGAAGATCGTGGTGGAACATCTTGGCGTCGACGCCGAGAAGGTGACCGAGAACGCATCGTTCATCGACGATTTGGGCGCTGACAGCCTCGACAACGTCGAGCTGGTCATGGCCTTCGAGGAAGAATTCGGCATCGAGATCCCGGATGACGCCGCAGAAACCATCCAGACCTTCGGCGACGCGGTGAAGTTCATCTCTTCGGCCGCCTGATCTTCGGATCAAGGTATCGGAACGGGCACCCTTTGGGGTGCCTTTTTCGTTTTGGGGCCTTGCAGTTGGCCGGAGCTTGGCCATGATCGCGCCAAACAGGGTTCTGGCCAAACAAGGTTCTGGCGCAGCAGGAGACGGGCAGATGAGCAGCTTCAACCAACCTTTGGGTGGCAATGACATGGCCCGCTTTGGCGGACCTGCCACCATGATGCGCCTGCCCACCCAGCAGGGGGCGCAGGGGCTGGACGTGGCCTTCATTGGCATTCCAATGGATCACGGCACCTCGAACCGGTCGGGCACGCGCATGGGGCCGCGGCAGATCCGTGATGAATCGCGCATGTTGCGTCCCTATAACATGGCAACCGGGGCTGCCCCTTTTGAACATCTGCAGGTGGCCGATATTGGCGATGTGCCGATCAACACCTTCGACCTGAAGAAAACCGTTGATATCATTACCGACTATTACGACGACGTTCTGGCACAAGGGGTGATCCCGCTGACGCTGGGCGGCGATCACACGCTGACTTGGCCGATCCTGCGCGCGATGAAGAAACGCCATGGGCCTGTGGCGCTTATTCATGTCGATGCCCATGCCGACATCAACGATACCATGTTTGGCGAAAAGGTCGCCCATGGCTGCCCGTTCCGGCGCGCCTGGGAAGATGGCTGTTTGCAAAACGACAAGGTGTTCCAGATCGGGCTGCGCGGCACAGGCTATAGCCCGGATGATTTCGACTGGGGCCGCAAGAACGGTTGGACAGTTGTACAGGCCGAAGAGTGCTGGCACAAATCGCTCAAACCGCTGATGGCAGAGGTGCGCGCGAAAATCGGCGATGCGCCGTGCTATCTGTCTTATGACATCGACAGTCTTGACCCGGCCTTTGCCCCCGGCACCGGCACGGTCGAGCCGGGCGGGCTGACAATCTGGCAAGGGCTGGAAATTGTGCGCGGCGCGGCCGGGCTGAACCTTGTCGGGGGCGATCTGGTAGAGGTGTCGCCGCCCTATGACCCCTCGGGCAACACCGCGCTGATCGGCGCCAACCTGTTGTATGAAATGCTTTGCGTGCTGCCGGGGGTGCCACAGGGCCAGCGCTGATTATTCGTCTTCCTTTATCAGCACCAACTCGCCCGAGGCTTCAAGCTGGCGCACGGCGTTGATGACCACATTCATCGCCTCTTCGCCATCCTTGGCCTTGACCTTGCCGCGGGCGACCATTTCTTCCCGCAGGCCCTGGGCCATGCGTTGCGACATGTTGGCCAGAATGAATTCGGCCGCCTCGGCCAGATCTGCATCGGCCTGGGCGGCGGTCAGGGCGGTGACCATCACGGGTTGTTCGACGATGCGGATGATCTTGGGAATGTCACGCGCCGAAATCCGGCTGGGCAGGTGCACAAAGGTGAAGATGGCTTTTCGCACCTGTGCGGCAAAGCCGGCGTCTTCAGCCTCAAGCCCGGCCAGAACATCGTCGCGGGTTTGCGCGCCGGACACGTTCAGAATTGCTCCGACCCGTTCGACCGGGCCGCTTTCAAAGGCCCGCGGGGGCTGTGCGTCCAATTGCATGACCAAAGACGCGCCGATCCGCCGCACGGTTTCAGGATCGACATTGCCGGTCAAAGACACAGCGTAAGCCACCCGCCGCGCCCTGTCGCCGGGCAGTTTTCCCAACAGTTCGGCAGATTTGGCCACCGGCAGCTTTGACAGCATGACCGCCGCCACTTCTATGCTTTCTTCCTCAAGTACAGGGATCAACCGTTCCACCGGCAGGGCTGTCAGCCGGTCCCAGGGGTCTGCCTTGCCGCTGGCCCCGGCAAGGCGGCGCAGTTTGCTGGCGGCATTGGCCGAAATATGGCCATCCATCACCTGAAGCGCCCCTTCAATGCCGCCGGGAAAAGACAGGCCAACCTGCTCCAGCTCGGTCAGGAAATCATCGACCACCTGGCCCAGGGTAACCCTGTCTACAAGGCGCATCTGGCCGATCTGTTCGGTCAGCGCCGCCTGCATATGTTCGGGCAATGAGGACAAGGGCAGCGAGGTGCCTTCGGCCAAAAGAAACCGCACGATCACGGCGGCCTTTTCGCGTGGGGTCAGCGTGCGGGCGGGTTGGGGGGCTGTGCCAAGGCTCGTTCCAAGGCTTCCTGTCCCAAGGCCCATGGCCTGCCCAAGTGCTGGCACAGCGAATTGATCGGCTGCCATTCTGCCCCCTTCTGCGCGGATGATTCTGTCTTCCTCCGGCAGTTTGGCAGCGCGCGGTTAACAGGGCCTTGCCTCAGCTTGAGGGCTGGGGAACACAGCGCGCCGTTTCGGGGTTCCAGACCGACCCTTCCATGCAGGACATGGCGGTGGGGCCCATCCGATCGCCGTGGCAGCCTTCGGCCAAGGCGATCGAGGCAGTCCAAAGCGGCAAGTTCAGGGCAAGAGCGGCAATGCAGGCTTTCATGGCAGGCTCCTTTTTCAAGTTGGGGTCAATAGTTTTGGGTTTCGCCGGTGGCGATGGCATGGGCCAGGGCCTGTTCCGGCCAACTGCCCTGCCCACCGCGCAGCCGAATTTCGGCAAGCTGCACCGTGGCCAGATCCGTTTCGGCCATTTCAACGTAAAGCTGGCCCAGATAGCTGCGCGCCAGCCGGTTGTCGGGGTTTTGCTGCAAGGCCTTTTCGTAATAGGCCAGCCCCTCTTCGACGCGCCCGGCCTTGCGATGGGCAAAACCAAGATAGGTCAGGACCCGATCAGTTTCGCCTTCATGCATCGTGGCCAGAACCTGCAAGGCGCGTTCGGGCTGGCCAGCCCAGGCCAGTTCGCGCACCGCCCGATAGCGGGTGTCATCGTCAAACCGGCTGTCCTTGGCATCGGTGCAGGTCTTGGATTTTTCGTCCCAGATCTGATCTTTGGTGCAATCTTTGCTGGTCTGGGTTGCCGTGGGCGGGGCGTCATCATTGCCCCCCGCAGCCAGCGCTGGCGCGGCAAAAGGCAGGGCAAGCAGAAAACACAAAGCGGAAACGCGCATGAAAGGCCTCCTCTGGGTTGAGAAAGCCTAACATGAGTTTCGCAATTTCCGCGCAAGAATTTGCGCCGAAGCGGCCGCTTCACGCCTTCGTTATTTGCCGAAAACCCGCGCGAAGATCGTGTCGACATGTTTGGTGTGATAGCCAAGGTCGAATTTCTCTTCGATCTCGGCCGGGCTGAGGGCGGCGGTGACTTCGGCGTCGGCCAGCAGCTCGGTCTTGAAATCGGCACCCTTTTCCCAGACCTTCATGGCGTTGCGTTGCACCAGACGATAGCTGTCTTCGCGGCTGACCCCGGCTTGGGTCAGCGCCAAAAGCACGCGCTGGCTCATGACCAGGCCTTTGAACTTGTTCATGTTCTTCAGGCAGTTTTCTGGATAGACCACCAGCTTTTCGACCAGCCCTGCAAGGCGGTGCAGTGCGAAATCCAAGGTGATCGTGGTGTCGGGGCCAATGGCGCGTTCCACGCTGGAATGGCTGATGTCGCGCTCATGCCACAGGGCGACATTCTCCATCGCGGGGGTCACGGACATGCGCACCAGACGGGCAAGGCCGGTCAGGTTTTCGCTCAGCACCGGGTTGCGCTTGTGGGGCATGGCAGAGCTGCCCTTTTGGCCGGGGCTGAAGAACTCTTCGGCCTCCAGAACCTCGGTGCGCTGCATGTGGCGGATTTCAATCGCGATGTTTTCGATGGAACTGGCGATCACGCCCAAGGTGGCAAAGAACATGGCATGCCGGTCGCGCGGGATCACTTGGGTGCTGATCGGTTCCACAATCAACCCCAGCTGCGCGCAGACATGTTCTTCAACCGCGGGGTCGATATTTGCGAAGGTGCCGACGGCGCCGGAAATCGCCCCGGTGCGAATTTCTTCGCGCGCGGTCACAAGGCGGGTACGGCCACGATCCATCTCGGCATAGAACCGGGCGAAGGTCAGGCCCATGGTGGTGGGTTCGGCGTGGATGCCGTGGCTGCGGCCAATGCGGACGGTGTCCTTGTGTTCAAACGCGCGGGTCTTCAGTGCGGCCAGAACCCGGTCCATGGCTTTCAAAAGCAGATCCGAGGCGCGCACCAGCTGAATGTTCAGCGTGGTGTCCAGCACGTCGGACGAGGTCATGCCCTGATGCACGAAACGGGCGTCTTCACTGCCGATATGTTCGGCCAGATGGGTCAGAAAGGCGATGACGTCATGTTTGGTGACCGCCTCGATCTCGTCAATCCGCGCCACGTCAAAGGCCACGTCCTTGGCCCGCCAGACGGCTTCGGCATTGGCCTTGGGAATAACGCCCAAAGCCGCCTGCGCGTCGCAGGCATGCGCCTCGATCTCGTACCAGATGCGGAACTTGGTTTGCGGCTCCCAGATGGCAACCATTTCAGGACGGGAATAACGGGGGATCATGACAAACCTCGATCAGGCGGAACAGGGCAGGGTCCGCATAGACCGCACGGCCCATGGGTGCAAGCCGAACCGCGCAATGGGGGTGTCTTGGGGGGGGGTGCCTTGGGGGGGTGTCTTGGAGGGAGGGTGTCGGGCAGGTGGGGGGGCTTGGCTGGAGCGGGCCAAAGGACGCGGCGTGTGGCGGGGCAGGCCGCCAATCGGCGCGCAGGTTTGATTTCGGGTTCTTGATTTTCAGCTTTTGATTTTGGGGGGCTGACCCCTGCGGGTAAAATAAAACCCATCCTTGATTTGAATATGATATCGCACCATCAAAAGACGATAAAAGTCTGCATGAATAAATTCAGCCCGGGGATGGCGATGAAACTACCTGAATCAAAGGATTTGGACATTGCCAGCGGCAGCAATCAACTTGTCGCCCGTATTTATGCGATGGTTATTTCGCTTTTTACCGGCGCTTTGGTGGCCTTGGCGGCGGTGGGTTTCTTCAAGCTGGTCAGGATCGCAAACGGGTTTTGGGAATTGCCCTTGCCGCGCGATTTTTCTGATCTGCATTTTGCCTATTCGCCCAGCGTTGGAATTGCGTTGCTGATCTCGGCGTTGATTTCGGGGTTTGTCTTGAAAAAGCTTGAAAACGGCCGCCCTCATGGCCCGGCCGATTTGATCCATTTCGCGCAATACGACAAAGAGCCGGATTTGCGGGCGGGATTTTTGTCTTCGTTTCTGGCGCTGAACAATTTGGCGGGGGGGGCTTCGGTTGGGCTTTTCGGGCCGCTTGTGCATTTTGGTGGCTGCCTTAGTGCCTTGATGCACCGTGGTTCCAGCCGTTTGC
>JAIOXV010000139.1 GCA_021741465.1 Paracoccaceae bacterium | reverse complement strand
GGTCAAGATCCCCGATCATGTCGGTGTCGCCCGCCATATGGCCCGACAGGATATTGATCTGGGGGCCGGGGCCAAGGGCCTGACGCACCGCAGCGCCCTCTTCGGCGGCGGCAACGAAAAAGCGGCGGGCACCGGCGCGGGCAAGGGCCTGCGCCACCCGCTTGGCCCCAAGGCCGTAAGCATCGGCCTTGACCACGGCAGCGGTCTGAACCCCCGAGGCAGAGGCCTTGTCAAGGGCGCGCCAATTGGTGGCGATGGCGTCGAGATCGATGGTGAGATGCGCTGTGGACATGGGCTGCGGTTTTGACAGGCGGGGCCGTGGGGTCAAGGGGAATTTGCGCAAGAGGGGCGCCACCTTGCGGGGCATCGCGCCCCCCAAGGCAACGTTGCCACGCAAATGCGGTCAAGGCTCGGGCGGATTTCGGCCGCCGGGCCGTTGTTTGGCGGTATTAGCGGGCGATCAGAAGCCCACGTCGCCGCCGCCGCCACCCTGCCAGGCCTTGGCAAGGTTGCCAAAGCGGGTGAAGCGGCCTTCGAATGACAGTTCGACCGAGCCGATGGGGCCGTGGCGCTGTTTGCCGATGATGACTTCGGCCTTGCCATGGACCTGTTCCATGATCACCTGCCAGGCCGCCATCTTTTCCAATTCGTGATCGCCCGGTTTCTCGCGTTCCTTATAATATTCGTCGCGGTAGACGAACATCACCACATCGGCGTCCTGTTCGATAGAGCCCGATTCGCGCAGGTCGGAAAGCTGGGGGCGTTTGTCTTCGCGGCTTTCGACCTGACGGGAAAGCTGGGACAGCGCGATGACGGGGATGTTCAGCTCTTTGGCAATGGCCTTCAGGCCTTGGGTGATTTCAGAGACTTCCTGCACCCGGTTGTCGCCCTTTGACGACGAGCCTTTCAGCAGCTGCAGATAGTCGATCACCAAGACATCCAGCCCATGGGTGCGCTTCAGCCGCCGGGCGCGCGCGGCAACCTGGCTGATTGGCAGGGCGGGGGTGTCATCGATGTAAAGCGGGCAGCTTTCCAGCGCCTTGGCGGCATCGACAAAGCGGCGAAACTCGCCTTCGGTCATGTCGCCGCGGCGGATCTGTTCCGACGGCACTTCTGATGCTTCGGACAAGATCCGCGCGGCCAGTTGTTCGGCGCTCATTTCCAGCGAAAAGAACCCCACCACCCCGCCTTCGACAGCGCCTTCGTTGCCGTCATGGGTGCGGCCGCGCTTGTAGGCCTTGGCGATATTGAAGGCGATGTTGGTGGCCAGCGAGGTTTTGCCCATCGACGGACGGCCGGCCAGGATAAGAAGGTCAGACGGGTGCAAGCCGCCCAGTTTCTTGTCAAGATCGATCAGCCCGGTTGAAATGCCCGAAAGGCCACCGCCGCGCTGATAGGCGGCATTGGCGACGTTCACCGCTTCGACTGCCGCTTTCAGGAAAGACTGAAATCCGCGCTCGGCCACGCCCTGTTCGCCCAGCTTGTAAAGGTGCTGTTCGGCTTCGGTGATCTGGTCGCGCGGCTCTGAGGCCAGATCAACCTTGGCCGCCTTGGCCGAAATTTCGCGACCAAGCGCGATCAACTCGCGGCGCACTGACAGATCATAGATCATCTGGGCATAGTCGCGCGCCGCAAAGGCCGAGATCGCAGCCCCGGCCAGACGCACCAGATAGGACGGCCCGCCCAGTTCCTTCAGACCTTCGTCATCTTCGAAAAAGGGTTTCAGCGTAACCGGAGAGGCCAATGCGTTTTTCTGAATGCGCGCGGCGGCCTTTCCGAAGATTCGGCTGTGCACTGGGTCAAAGAAATGCTCGGATTTCACCAGCGCGGCGATGCGATCATAAACATCGTTGTTGGTCAGGATTGCGCCCAAAAGTTGCTGTTCGGCCTCGATATTATGGGGCAGGACCTCGGAGTCGGGGCTTGGGGCATTGGCGATCGGCAGGCGGGCGATTTCGTTCATGATGCTCCTCGTGATCGGACCCTGTTAGGCCATCGCGGGCGGGGGGGGCAATCTGGGAATCTCGGGGGATAACTTTCCCCAAAGCCCGAGTTTCTGGTGGTGGTGCGCCCTAACCCTACCACATCTGGGGCCAATGTCGCAAAGGGACAAATCCTGCCCCCGGCAAAACGGCACTTGTCCCCAAAGGCTCCACAGGCCCGTCCACAAGGGATTTCGACCGCTGGGTCTTTTGGCCCGTTGCAGGGCGGCGGGGATGGCCGCTGCCGTCGCGCGCTTATTTGGCGCGGGCGGCCTGCCAGGCGCGGGGATCATTCAGGAAGGCCTCAACCTCGGTCAGGGTCTTTTCGTCAAAGGCCGCTTGGGTGCGGGCCTCGGCCAGAACGTCCCACCAGGTGCACAGATGGTGCAGGGCAATGCCATGGTCGGCCAGCCGCTGGGTGGTTTCGGGGAAGATGCCGTAGTAAAAAATCACTGCCGTATGGGCGCAGGTGGCGCCGGTTTCGCGGATGGCGTCGACAAAAGACAGCTTCGATCCGCCATCGGTTGTCAGGTCTTCGACCAAAAGCACGCGCTCGCCTTCCGACATGGCGCCTTCGATGCGGGCATTGCGACCATAGCCTTTGGGTTTCTTGCGCACATAGGTCATTGGCAGCGCCATCCGCTCGGCCACAAGGGCGGCAAAGGGGATGCCCGCGGTTTCGCCGCCTGCAATGTTGTCAAAGGCCTCAAAGCCGGCGTTGCGCATCACGGTGATGGTCAGAAAATCCATCAGGGTTGACCGGATGCGGGGGTATGAGATCAGCTTGCGGCAGTCGATATAGGTCGGAGAGGGCAGGCCACTTGCCAGCGTGAAGGGCGTTTCTGCGTTGAAATGCACCGCCTTGATTTCCAAAAGCGCGCGGGCAGTCAGCCGGGCAATTTCGGTCGCGGGGGGGAAGGATGTCGGGATCATGGCGGCAACTCCGATTGGGCTTTGCGCGCCTTAGCCCAAGGGGCCGCGAAAGAAAAGCCCGCCCGAGGTCTGACAACCCCCGCCACCTGGTGTTGCGCGTGGTTTGCCACGCGGGCCTGCCCACCCTTTGGGCCGGTTTCGCGCCTGTGATCCCTGTAACCCCACTATCCCGGCGGGCGCGTCAGCTTTCCACGTTCCAATGTACGGGCGTGCCGGGGTTGAAGACGGTGACGGGGCCAACCTCTGTCATGATCTTTTCCGGGAAGGTCTGGGGCAATTCATGCTTGACCAGACGAAGCGTGGCGCTGTTTGGCGGCAGGCGATAAAAGGCCGGGCCATGCAGCGAGGCAAAGCCTTCCAGCCGGTCCAAAGCGCCATCTTCTTCGAAGACATGCGCCAAAAGGGGCATGGTGTTGGTGGCGGTGAAGCAGCCCGCACAGCCGCAGGCATGTTCCTTCAGCGCATCAACATGCGGCGCGGAATCGGTGCCCAGAAAGAAGCACGCTTCCCCCCCCGTTGCCGCACGGCGCAAGGCAAGACGATGATGTTCGCGCTTGGCAACCGGCAGGCAGTAGTAATGTGGCTTGATCCCGCCAACCAGAATATGGTTGCGGTTTATCATCAGGTGATGGGTGGTGATCGTGGCGCCCAGATTGGGGCCCCCGGCCCGGGCATAGTCAGCGCCTTCTTCGGTGGTGATATGTTCCATCACCACGCGCAATTCGGGCAAACGCCGCCGCAAAGGGTCCAGCACGGTGTCGATGAACACGGCCTCGCGGTCGAAGATATCGACCTCGGGGGTGACCACTTCGCCGTGGGTGCACAGCGGCAAGCCGATTTCGGCCATTTTCTCCAACACCGGCATGACGCGGGCAATGTCGCGCACCCCGCCGTGGGAATTTGTGGTGGCCCCTGCGGGATAAAGCTTTACCGCCTTGACCAGACCCGAGGCATGGGCCGCCGCCACATCGGCGGGGTCGGTGCCTTCGGTCAGGTAAAGCGTCATCAGCGGCTCAAACACCGCGCCTTCGGGCAGGGCCGCCAGAATGCGCGCGCGGTAGGCTGCGGCCTGATCGCCGGTCACCACCGGCGGCACAAGGTTCGGCATGATGATCGCGCGGGCGAAATGGCGGGTGGTTTCCGGCAAGACGGCGCGCAGCATCGCGCCATCGCGCAGATGCAGGTGCCAGTCGTCGGGGCGGCGGAGCGTGAGGCTTTGGGTCATGGCCACAGCCCCTATCGCAATTGCGCCGCGTTTTCCAGTGTCTGCGCAACGCTTGGCTACCATGGGGGCAGCAAGGGGGCAGCACGGATGCCGCGCAGGGGCAGATTTTCCCCTTTCTGCAGTGCAGCATTTGGCGCAAGGTGCGGTCCAAGCCATGAAAGGTTACCCAATGTTCCCGTTCAATCCCTTCGCCTATTGGTCTGCATCAATTGCGGCAGGTCAGATCATGGCCGAATCACAGCTTGTCATCGCCTTGAGGGTGGCAGGTATGGCGGGGATTTTGCCCATGGCCGAAGGGGAAACCCAACGCATGCTCAGTGAAAAACTGGCGGCTGGAAAAGAGGCAGGTCAGGCCGCCTTGCGCGCCGGCTGGGCCGGTGGCAGTCTGCCGACCATTGTTATGGCGGCGATGAAGCCGGTGGGGCGGCGCACGCGGGCCAATGCCCGGCGGTTGTCGCGCAACGTTGGGGACCAAAGATGAAACGTATTTACCTTGCAGCCATCGCGGCACTCTGGCCGCTTTCGGCGCAGGCTGAAGACTGCGAAGCCGCGGTGACGCAGGCCGATTTGACAGAATGTTCCTGGGCCGATTGGCAGGCTGCCGATGCCGAATTGAATGCGGCGTGGAAAGATGCGGTTGCGGTGATGAAGGCGATCGACGCCGATTTGCCGGAAGAAGAACAGGGTGCGGTGAAAAACCTGCGCACTGGCCAGCGCGCCTGGATCGAGTTTCGCGATGCCAATTGCCTTGCCGAAGGCTATCTCATGCATGGCGGCAGCGCCGAGCCGATGCTGGTTTATGGCTGCATGGCGCAGCTCACCAGAACGCGCACTGCGGATCTGGTCCTGATGGCCAGCGACGGGATGTAGCCCCAAACGCGCGGTAAATCGCGGCGTCAAATTTGCGGTCAAACGCGCCGGTGCGCTATTTCTCGCCCGTCAGCTTGGCCAGACGCCGCGCGAAATGCGGCGCCTTCAGCCGTTGGGTGACAGACCGGCAGATGGCAATCGCCTGGCCGCGCCGCTTGGCGTTTTCTGCCTTTTCCAACAGCGCCTTGAGATAGGGCGAAAACGCCCGCCGCTTGCGCCATTCCGTGGCAAAGAGCGCCGATGTCAGCTTGCCCGCCATCGCCGCTTCGATCAGGGTCGGCAGCACCCCCATGTTGCGCAGCGCCCATTCGATGCGCTCGCCCATCAGGGGGGCTGAAAGCCGCGTGACCCAAGGGGCGCGGAACAGGGCCGAATGCATCGCCTCTTCGCGCAAGGTCAGGTCATGGATCACCACCACCTTGCCCGCGCCTTCCAGCATGTCGGGCGCATAGCCATAGCGTGATGTGAAATCCAGCTGCCGCGCGGGCAGAGTGCGCCGGTCCCAGCATACTTCGCGCCCGGCAAGGCTGGCACGCGGGTTCAGCGCCAGCACTTGCGCCCCCGGAGCGGTGACCGCAAAGGCACAGGCAGCATGCGCGCCATGGCCATGGCCATAAAACAGCACGCGGTCGAAATCTTCGAAAAAGGCATCATCGACCAGCCGGTCGAAATGGCGATAGACCGCCTGATCGCGGAAATAGGTGTCGCCATCGGCCATCAGGCACAGATGCGACCAGCCGCGTTCGCCGGCAAAGCCATGCCCCCAAGGCATGCCATCTGCGCTGGCAAGGATCGGATCAAGCTGGTCAAAGGTCACCAAAAGCGTGGTGCCGCGATCTTCAAACAGCGCCCAATGGTGCTGGCCCACCGCCTCGAAATGGCCCTCATCCGCAGTCAGCTCTTCAAGCCTCTGAAACAGCCCATCGCGCAGATCGGCCGGGGCCTTGGCAAGGCTATCGGGGGCGGTGTCCGTCACGCTCATCACTCTACCTTCAACCACCGCCCAAACCCCTTTGGCAACAAAGCGCGCCAGGGTCGCGGCAAACCTACTATAGAAAGCATTCTCCCCCCAGCGCGCGGTGGAAGCAAGGCAAGATCAAGGCCCTTTGTCCCAAGGGTAAAAACAGTCTGGCGGCATCGTTTCCAAAACCGCCATTGGCCGGGTCAGGGGCGCGGTTTTTCGACAGAAGGGCGCTGAAACCCCATCAGGGGGGCGGGGCTAACGCGGTCCAGCGCCCGCGAAGGCGGGGTCATCAAAAGCCGTCCAAACAGCGCGCGCCACGGCTCTTGCTCCATCAAACGGTCAAAGCGGGCCTTGCGCCATTGAACCGCAGCGTCATGCAAGGCGCGCAGAGTTGGGTCTGCCTTCAGGGCAGCGAGCTGCGGGGCGATATCCAGCGCCAGAATGCTGCAGTCTTCCACCTCGCACAGATTGCGCTCAACCCAATAGCCCATGTCAAAGCCCGAAGCGTCCCGGTTCGCCCGCCCCCGGTCGCATTTCACGACATAGCTTTCCATCGCGCCCAAGGCATAGTGGTTCAACTGCACCAGCCCATAGTTCGGCCGGCTGTAGTCAGAAAAGATCCGCGCGCCCTGCGCCAGATCGGCCACTTCGCGGCCCGACCCGTCAAACCAGCGCGCGGTTGTGCCGGGGGCGGGGCTGCGGGGGCGGTGCACCCCAAGCTTGCGCCAGCGCCCATCATTGCGAAACAGCGTCTTGAAAAGCTGCGCCCGCCACGGCCAGGCCAGGGTTTCGGGGGCCGCGCGGGTAAAGCTTTCGCGCAAGGGCCGATCTTCATAGCGCACCACCCCGGCATTGCCGAACATCCGCCAGGTCAGCGGGATGGCATCGGCCTGCGGCACCGCCGCCAAAAGTGCCGCCAGACTGCGGTCGCCGACATGAATGTTCACAAACTCATCAATATCGCAAAACAGCACCCAATCCGCGGCAGATTTCAGCGGGTGGCGATCGGCAGCTTTCAGCATGGCCCATTGCGGCCCTTCATCATGGGGGCCGTCATTGCGCAGATGGGTCAGCCAGCCCAACCCCTCCAGCCGGTCCAGCATGGTATCGGTGCCATCGCTGCAATCGTTTGAAAAGACAAGAAAATCGGTGAAGCCGACGGCGCGGTGATGGGCCAGCCATTCCAGAAGGAAAGCCCCTTCATTCTTGACCCCAAGGATCGCCAGCGCCCGCATCATACCCCCTTTAAAGCCGGAACACGCGGATGCCGCCGGCGCAACTCATTCAACTTACCCGTCTATGGTTGCTACAAGGTTTCAAAATGACTTTACAAGCGTCACGGTCAGTTTGGCGGCATTTTCGGGCAGGGCGGCCTTAACCGCATGGGTTTTGACGTGCCTGCCCAGATGTGCCTGCCCAGATGTGCCTGCCTAGACGCGCCTGCCTTGCACCCAGGTGCCGCACAGCCTGCCGCTTTGGGCAAACCGCTTCACGCGGATGACATCGGCGCGGGCGCCAAGTTCCAGCCGGCCGCGGTCTGGCAAGCCTGCGGCGGCGGCGGGGGCGGCGGTGACGGTGGTCACCCCCCGCGCGACATCGCCCCAAAGATCGCCCAGAAAAAGGGCTGCGGACAGCAGGGCTGAGGGCACATAAT